>NZ_JAAGPQ010000002.1:0-188687 GCF_017104985.1 Paraburkholderia sp. Ac-20342
GGCCTCGCGGCAGCGGCGGTCACGCGCCGCGGCACGGACACAGGCACGGGCAAACGCTGAACCGGCACGCGATACCGCCGGGCCGGCGGATGCCGAACTGAAGCGTCATCGCCTGGAACGCGCCGGCGCGCTCGTCGAAGCCCACCGCCAGGCCAAGGCCGCCGATCGCTACGTCCGGCGCAACCCGTGGACCTCCGTGCTACTCGCCGCGGCGGCCGGCCTCGCGGCAGCGGCGGTCACGCGCCGCGGCACGGACACAGGCACGGGCAAACGCTGAACCGGCACGCGATACCGCCGGGCCGGCGGATGCCGAACTGAAGCGTCATCGCCTGGAACGCGCCGGCCCGCACCGAACCGGTCATTCTGCTCCGCCTCCACCCGCACACGCGAAATCGTCCCCGGCCCCGCATCGCGAAACGCGCATCACTCGCCCGAGGTTGCACCCCTCGCTTCGCGAAAGGTTGCGCCTGCGCACAGCCGGCCATTTCTGTCCAGATCATCGGGTCGCCGCCCTCACGGCCGTTTTTACGCTTTCGCTACAAAATCGACTGGACGTGTAGATGACTAGATTACATTTCACCTTCAATTCAGTTCAATATATGGATTTATTCACATTGTCACTATCGGCAAATCAACAATAATGCTTATTTATCCAATAAATATTTCGCAAATAGAAATAATCGTTGACAGGCTTTAAATACAAGGATTTAGGTCGTTTGTCAGCTTTTTACGACATTCTTTTTTTTCCTGTTCTTACCGATTGGACCCGTGAGCTATTCTGCTTTCCGCAACAACGAACAATCATCTGCGTGGAGAATTTGGATGAAACGAATCGCACTGTCGACTCTCTCGCTGACGCTGCTCGGCGTCACCGGAATGGCTCACGCTCAAAGCAGCGTGACTCTTTATGGCCTGATCGATGAATCGGTCCAATACGTGAACAACGCAACGCCGCACGGCGGCAGCGTGGTCAAGCTGTTCCAGGGCAATCTGCAAGGTAGCCGTTTTGGCCTGAAAGGCTCGGAAGACCTCGGCGGCGGCCTGAAGGCAATCTTCCAGTTGGAAAACGGCTTTGATGTGAACACCGGCGCACTGTCGTCGAGCGGCACGATTTTCAATCGCCAGTCTTTCGTCGGTCTGTCGGGCGACAACTGGGGCACGCTGACGGCCGGCCGTCAGTACGATCCGCTGGTCGACATGATCCAGCCGCTCACGGGCGACGGCTACTTCGGCAGCACGTTCGCGACGCCGGGTGACGTCGACAACAACGACAACAGCTTCCGCGTGAACAATTCGGTCAAGTACGTCTCGCCGGTATGGAGCGGCTTCCAGATCGAAGGCATGTACGCACTGGGCGGCGTCGCGGGTTCGACGGGTTCGGGCCAGACGTGGTCGGGCGCGGCAACCTATGCAACGGGTCCGTTCAGCGTCGCGGCCGGCTACCTGCATGCCAGCAACGCCAACTCGCTCGCTTCGCGTACCGCGGCAGGCGGCTGGGCAGGCACGGCAGGCGGCACGTTCGACTCCGCTTTCCCGGATAACGCCGGCATCAACAGCGCCTACGCGTTCTCGAAGGCAATCGGCATCGCTTCGGCAGCCGTGCAGTACGTGACGGGTCCGTTCACGGCCAACCTGAGCTACAGCAACGCGCAATACAAGCCGGACGCGAACTCGGGCTTCCAGACGACGCAGAAGTTCAACGTCGGCCGCGCTTACCTCGGCTACCAGGTCACGCCGGCAGCGCTGCTCGGTATCGGCTACGCGTACACGCGCGGCACCGGCGACGCAACCGCGACGTACAACCAGGTTTCGCTCGGCGGCAGCTACGCGCTGTCGAAGCGCACCGACCTGTACACGGTCGCCGCATGGCAACATGCGAGCGGCGACCAGCGCGATCCGGCCACCGGCGGCCTCGTGGCGGCAACGGCGTCGATCGGCTCGTACGGCAACCAGTCGAGCACCGACAACCAGGTCATGGTCAGCGTCGGTATCCGTCACAAGTTCTGATTGGACTTCTAACGGATTCGGTACGCGGCGCGCGAGCCGCGTACCCGAAAACGAAAGCCAGCCAAAGGCGATGCCGATGGCTGGCTTTTTTTCGTCCCGAGATCAGGCGGACCTAGCGCCGCTGCGACTTGCCTCGCTCGGCCTGCGCGAGCGTCTGCGCGGGCGTCGCCTCGCTTTCGTGCCCGATGCCGTCCGCGCCGACGGGCGCGCGATACCGCACGAGCGCCTGCTCCGATTGCGCCGCCGGCGCGCCGAGCGAGTCCTGCCAGTCCGGGTCGGGAATCTCGGCGAACACCTGACGCAGCCGCTCGCCCCACGTGCGGTGAATCATGTCGAAGTACGCGTTGTCGCGGTCGATCGACACGAAGCGCGTCACACGCAGCGCGTCCTTTTCGTAGACGAGCAGATCGAGCGGCAGACCGACCGACAGGTTCGAGCGCAGCGTCGAGTCCATCGAGATCAGCGCGGACTTCGCGGCTTCGCCGAGCGGCGTGGACGGCGTCAGCACACGGTCGATGATCGGCTTGCCGTACTTCGCCTCGCCGATCTGGAAATACGGATTCACAGCCGATGCTTCGATGAAATTGCCGGCCGCGTAGATCATGAAAAGACGCATGCGGCTACCCGCGATCTGCCCGCCGAGAATGAAGCTGCAATTGAAGTCGACGCCGAACTTCTGCAACGCGTCGGCCTCGCGCTGATGCACGCGGCGCACCGCATGGCCGACCACGCGCGCCGCATCGGCCATCGTCGGCGCGTTCCAGAGCGTGGGTTGCGCGGCATCGCCGGCATCGGCGGGCTCGGACAGTTCGTGCAGCACCGCCTGCGTGAGCGACAGATTGCCGGCGCCGAGCAGCACGAGCAAACGTTCGCCGGGTTGCTCGAACACCGACATCTTGCGGGCGGTGCTGATGTGATCGACACCCGCATTGGTGCGCGTGTCCGACAGAAACACGAGGCCATCGTTGACGGCCATCGCTACGCAATAGGTCATGAGGAATCCGCAAGAGGCAACTGAACGGCGCTATTGTAATGCGGCGCCGATGTACCTCTTATCGGTGTTGACAGCCTTTTTGCATCTCGCTGACGAAAAACTGTCAGCGACGTGCAGGCACGATAAACGAACAACCGGCGTGCACGCGAACCCCGTCTTCACGCGTGCAGCGATACGCCGGTTCGTCACCGAAACTCCATGAGATTGCAATCACTGCGCCATCTGCGCGCTGACCGTCACCGACACATCGAGCTTCTCTTCGAGTCCGCCGATACGCCGGCCGCGCACCGGTGCCGCCGCTTCGTAATCGCGCGCGACCGCGAGCCGGCAGTAGCGCTCGCTCGCAAACGCGGCATGCGTGACGTCGATGGAAACCCAGCCCGTGCCGTCGAGCCACACGTCGACCCATGCATGACTCGCCGAATGCGGCACGTCGCCGGGCTCGATATAGCCGCTCACGTAACGCGCCGGCACGCCGCGCGCGCGGCAGCATGCGAGCATCAGATGCGCGTGGTCCTGGCATACGCCGTTGCCGAGCGCCAGCGCTTCGGCGGCCGTGCTGCTGACTTCGGTAATGCCGGCGCGGTATTTCACGCGCTCGACGATCTGCCCGGACAGCGCGATCAGCCCCGCCGGACTCGCGAGACCCGGCACCGTCGCCGCGAGTTCGCGGATCGCCGCATCGGCTTCGGTCAGGCGCGTCGCGCAGGTGAAATGTTCGAGCGGAATCGGGCCGGGCGGATCGCGCAGCACGCCGTCGGCGAGCGGCACCGTTTCCACCTCGCCCGTCACGCGCAAATGAATCTCGCTGTGCGGCTTGTTGATGACCAGCGTATGCAGCACGTTGCCGTACGCGTCGAGCGCGGCGTCGAGCTTGCCGGGCGCGTCGATGCTCCAGCGCCGCACGGTCTGCGAGGCGCCGCTCGCGGGCGTGAGGCGCAACTGCTGGATCGAATAATGAACCGTCGCTTCGTAGCGATAGGACGTGTCGTGGCGGATCGTCAGGTACATGGGAAAACTCCGTCAGGCGACCGGCAGCATCAGATAGGTACGTGCCACCAGATTGCCGAGCTCGAATACGCGCGCGAGGAACTGCGTCAGATAGGCGTGCAGGCCGGTTTCGAAAATCTGCCGGATGTCGGCATACAGCAACTCGGCACGCAGCTTGCCGGCAAAACGTTCGCACAGGTTCGAGCCCGAGGTGCGCAGCATCGCGAGATTCGAACAGACGCCGTCGAGCGAGGCGAGCAGCGAGCGCGGCATCTGCTGGTTCAGGATCATCAGTTCGACCACGCGCGCGGGCGTCACGACGTCGCGATACACCTTGCGATAGATTTCGAGCGCCGACACCGAACTGAGAATCGAGGTCCAGTAATAGAAGTCTTCGAGCTGGCGCGCGGCGTCGCGCGAATTCGGCTCGACGTTCGCGAACCGCACGTCGAGAATCCGCGCGGTGTTGTCGGCACGCTCCAGATACGTGCCGAGCTGCGTGAAGAAGAACGCGTCGTCCTGCAGCGCGGTGCCAATCGTCACGCCGCGCGACAGATGCGAGCGGAACTTGACCCATTCGAACAGCGCGCCCGGATTGCTCGCGGCCTGGCCGCTCGAAAGCCGCTCGCTGAATTCGAGCCACGTATCGTTGATGGTCTCCCACCATTCGGTCGTGAGCGTGCCGCGCACGGCTCGCGCGTTTTCGCGCGCGGCCTGCAGGCACGAATGAATACTCGACAGATTGCCCGCATCGGCAATCATGAAGTCGAGCACGTGCTCGCGCGTCGCTTCCTCGTGGCGTTGCGCGAAGACGCTTTCGAGTTCGGAGATGCGCAGCACCGAACGCTGCGCGCGGGCCTCCTGTTCGGGCGTTTGCGGCAAAAGCTGCGCCTTCAGGTTGATATCGAGCATGCGGGCGGTGTTCTCCGCGCGCTCCATATAGCGGGCCATCCAGAAAAGGTGATCGGCGGTTCGGCTAAGCATGACGGCGTTCCATATCTGAGAGCTGATTACGCGGGGCCTTCGTCAGCAGCGAAGGTCCGCGCTGGTTATCCGTAAGCGCCGGCGGCGCGCTGCGTACCGCTACCGGTGCGTCGGGCTGCATGCGCGGCGCCGTTTCAGGCCTTGATACAAGGCATAAACGGGCACGACGGCAGCCGCGTCAGTCGACCATCCACGTATCTTTGGTCCCGCCTCCCTGCGAAGAATTGACGACGAGCGAGCCCTCCTGCAACGCGACGCGCGTGAGACCGCCCGCCACCATCGTGGTGGTCTTGCCGGACAGCACGAAGGGCCGCAGGTCGATATGGCGCGGCGCGATGCCCGCTTCGACGAAGGTCGGACAGGCGGACAGCGCAAGCGTGGGCTGTGCGATATAGCCGGCCGGCCGCGCGATCAGACGCTCGCGGAACGCCTCGACTTCGGCATGCGTCGAGGCGGGGCCGACCAGCATCCCGTAGCCGCCCGCGCCGTGCACTTCCTTCACCACGAGTTCAGGCAGATGCGCGAGCGTGTAGGCCAGATCGTCGGGCTTGCGGCACTGGAACGTCGGCACGTTGTTGAGGATCGGCTTCTCGCCGAGGTAGAACCCGATCATCTCGGGCACGTAGGGGTAGATCGATTTGTCGTCGGCGATGCCGGTGCCCATCGCGTTCGCGAGCGCGACGCGGCCCGCGCGATACGCGTTCAGGAGACCCGGCACGCCGAGCACCGAATCGGGGCGAAACGCGAGCGGATCGAGAAAGTCGTCGTCGACGCGCCGGTAGATCACGTCGACGCGCTTCGGCCCCTGCGTCGTGCGCATGAACACGTAGTTGTCGTCGACGAAGAGATCCTTGCCCTCGACGAGTTCGACGCCCATCTGCTGCGCGAGAAACGTATGTTCGAAATAGGCGGAGTTGTACATGCCCGGCGTGAGCACGACGACGACCGGCTCGTCGACACCTTCGGGCGCCACCGAGCGCAACGTGTCGAGCAGCAGATCGGGATAGTGCGCGACCGGCGCGATGCGGTTCTGCACGAACAGCTCGGGAAACAGCCGCATCATCATCTTGCGGTTTTCGAGCATATAGGAAACGCCCGACGGCACCCGCAGATTGTCTTCGAGCACGTAGAACTCGCCTTCGTCGCCGGCACGCACCACATCGACGCCGGCGATATGCGCGTAAACACCGAGCGGCACGTCGACGCCCTGCATCTCCGGACGATACTGCGCATTGGTATAGACCTGCTCGGCCGGCACGATGCCCGCGCGCACGATGTTGCGATCGTGATAGACGTCGTGGATGAACAGGTTGAGCGCCTGCACGCGCTGACGCAAGCCGGCTTCGAGCGTCTGCCATTCGCCGCGCGGAATGATGCGCGGGATCAGATCGAACGGAATCAGCCGCTCCGTACCGGACAGATCGCCGTTCACCGCGAAGGTGATGCCGACGCGCCGGAACAGCAGGTCGGCTTCGGCACGCTTGCGCGCGATCGCCTCGTCGCCCTGCCGCGCCAGCCAGCGCTCGAAGCGCGCGTAATGCGGCCGTACGCCATCGTCCTGATGGCGCATCTCGTCATAGCATCGCATCTCAGCCCCACTCTTGTTGTCGGATAGAAGGCGAATGCGCTGCGCATTCGGTACTCGATACTCGATCAAGCAAGCGTTATGCCATTGGATTTACCGCGCCGAAGCATGCCTGCATGCACGCTAACGGCGCATCGCGATGGCATCGCGTCGCTGCTATCGTACTGCCGTGGATCATGATGCGCCACCACAGTGCGAGCACGCTATCAGGGTGCGCACTATGGCGCGCACGATAGTGTCTTGCGTGTTCACTACGTAGCGTGCGCATAAAAAAATCCCCGTGGATTCGCATCCACGGGGATTCGGACTACCTGCCTGCAAGTACTCGAAGCGCGCTCGAACGTCGGGCCTGACTGCTTAAACCTCGACGCCGGAAAGCGCCCGCAGCACTTAAGCTTCAGGCTGCCGCTGCGTCCTTCAGCTTCTTCAGCGCGCGTGCCTTGATGCGCACGCTAGCCGGCTTGGCCGGGAACCAGCGCTCTTCGCCCGTGAACGGGTCTTTGCCGAAGCGCTTCTTCTTCGCCGGCACAGCCTGTACGACGATCTTCAACAGACCCGACAGCGTGAATTCGCCAGCGCCCTTCTTGTGCACCGAGCCGAGGATCGTGTCTTCGAGCGCGGCCAGCACGGCCTTGGCGGTCTTCGGTTCAACGGCTGCGCGTTCAGCAACGTGCGCTGCCAACGAGGCCTTCGTGAAGGTGTCCTTGATCGGCGACGGTGCGCCAGACGCCTTCACGGCGACCTTCTTGGCTGCGACGGCTTTCTTCGCAGGGGCTTTCTTTGCAGCAACCTTCTTGGTCGGTACCGGGGCAGCAGCCTTCTTGGCCACCTTTTTTGCGGAAGTCGGCATGTTTCTCCTACCTGTTGTGGTCAATTTGAATTGCACGAAGCGCACACGGTATGTGCACGCTTCAACGCCGGATTCTACAAGCGCTCAAGCGATTTGCGCGACACTTTTATGTATTGCGATGAAGGTTTGTTGCGCGGCGCTGACTGCGCGACGCGTTTTAGTGCCTGTTTTAGCGGCTAAAACGCGTTCGGCGGAGTCGTCGGGACGCATACGTAACGCTCGTTACAGTTCGTTTCGAGCGCGGTTTTGACGGGTTGCCGGAAGCCGGCGCGGACTTTTCACCCCTTGAATCAGGGCACTTTCGTCATTTTTTGTTAAGAGCCGCGGTGTTTTCCCGATGCTTTGGCGAGGTTTTCACCGGGCTTGCGGCGCAATGCGGACCCGCGTCGCCAGCACCACGAGCGCCGCGCCGCTATGCGCGGCGGCGAGGTTCGCTTCAGAAGATCACGGAAACCGCGACCGCGAGCCAGATCGCGCTCACGCCCGCGAGAAACAGATGCCGCGCGATCCGCACGCGCGCGTCGCGGGTTTCGGGCTCGACGGGACTCGTCGCCATCCACGGAACGAGGCCGAGACACGCGAAGCCGAGCAGCGCGAACACGACGACCACGACGTCGGCCGCGCGCCAGGGGATCGGCTCATACATGCCCCAGTAGCCGAGAAAGACGATACCGATCGAGAACACGGTTGCTGAAGCGGCACTGAGCGCGGGCACCGATCCGGTGGGAGTCGGCATGCTTCACCTCCGAACGTCTGGTTGCGACGGCGCGGCCGCGCCGCACTTGCGTGCCGCGCGGGTCCCGTCAGGAAGTGCGGGCCTGGCGCGTCTCGTACGTCTTCAGATGACTATAGGCGATACGCAGCAGCGACAAACCGTGCTCGCCCTTCTGCGCGTCGCCGCCGCGCGAGATCAGGTCGCCGAGAATGTGATCCGCCTCGGTATGCGAGTGGTTTTCGACGTCGCGCAGCATCGACGCGGTCAGCGGCGAGGGCGTCAACAGCGTTTGCGTCGCGCGCGCGTCGAAGTCCGCGGCCATCGTGAAACCGTTGTGCTCGGCCACCGCGCGGCATTCGCCGAGCAGGTTCTCGATCAGCCGCTTGCCGTCGGGCGCAGCCAGAATATCGCCGACAGAACCGCGCATCAAGCAGGTGCTGCCCGCGAGCGTGGCCAGAAACACCCACTTTTCCCACATGCGCAGCAAGATGTTGTCGCTGACCGAAACGTCGAAGCTCGCGCTGCTCATCGCGTCGGCAATCGCCTGCACACGCTCGGACGTGCCGCCCGGCACTTCGCCGAACGTGACCGCCTGCATGTCGTTCAGATGCACGATGTGCTGCGCGGCGTCGAGCGTCGCGGCAATCACGCATTGGCCGCCGAGCACGCGTTCCTTGCCGAATCTGGCGGTCAGCACGTCGATATGGCGCATGCCGTTGAGCATCGGCAGGATCACCGTCGATTCGCCGACGAGCGGGGCGAACGAGTCGATTGCGTCATCCAGGCTATAGGCTTTGCAACTAAGCAGCACGAGATCGAACGGTTCGGCCGCGACGCCGGCGAGAATCGTCTGCACGTCGCGCAGCACGAGGTCGCCGCGCGAGCTCCTGATGACGAGCCCTTCGCTGCGCAGCTTGTCGGCACGGCCCGCGCGCACGAGAAAAGTCACGTCCTGCCCCGCCGCCGCGAGACGGCCGCCAAAGTATCCACCGACCGCGCCTGCCCCAACTACCAGAATTCGCATCTTTTAGCCTCTTGAAAGATTTCGCTCATGCTGCCCGATCGCGCGGATTACATCGCTCGTGGTGCTTAGGTGCCGCTCATGTGCCGCGGCTTTGGCGCACACTGCGATGCCGCACGGACGGCGCGTGTGCAGGAATGTAGCAAAGATTGTGAATCGCTTCTCGCCGCGCGGGCATGGGTGTTTGTGCTGCGATGCAGCGTCGGCATCGCTTCGATGATTTTATGGGTGGGCGGGTTGATTCATGGGCGGGGCGAGGATGTTTGCTTAGGCGGCATTCTTGCTCGCACGGCATGCTTCATGTTTGAGACGGCGCACAAACATCCGGCGCACTGCCTTTTATGATCACAACCCTGAGCGGGATGTACGCCAGCGAAAACACCCCGTATGAATAATTCACCCGTACCGGGTCACACGTCGACAGACATTGCCTGCTGAGACGCAACGAGCTTCGGTGGCGGATCGCATTTACAGATGCATAGATCATCGCTCAGTGCTGTGCGGCGTCCAGCCGGACCCGGCATCGTGAGACGAGGACCATCGCATTTGATCCTGCCCGTTGAATTGCAGGCGGGACAGGCAATGTCATCGCCTTCGTGTGCGACACGCCGACTACCGAATGACAAGGAAGTCGGGGACGCATGAACCGTTCCGGATGCCGTCGTGTAATCACCGTCCAGGATTAGATATCGCTTCACAATCTGCTTGCCTGTTATTGGAACATCACGCCTGATCGATGTATGCGACCAGTTCCCATGCTACTTTTGCGACTTGCTGACGCGCGCCCATCATGCGGTCGAGGAACGCAAGCGCGCGCGGTTCGCGTACGACAAGCGACGGTAGCGTATCGCCCTTCAGGAAACGCCGCTGCGCATCTCCCGCCTGACCTGTTTCGAGTTTTGCATGCCACACACCATCTTCGGGGCAGATATCGCCCGTGCTAGCGAGAGTACCGATAGGCGTACGGGTCATTGCGAAGTTCGAAGATTCGTCTGCCTGTGATGTCTTTTCCGATAAACCTGATAGCGGCAGGCCCGTTGCCGGATCGAGATGCTTTGCTTTTGCCAGTTGGTCAATAAGTTCGCCGGATGGCTTCTGTGGCGGTACTGCTGCGTCCTGTTCCTTTTGCCACTGGAAAGTACCGTCCCACGGCGGGAGCTTCGCGGGCGGCAACGGAACGATCCTGTCGATGTCCGGCACCTTAGGATTACGACCATCGTTGCTGTCGAGGAATTTGCCGATCAAGCCATAGCGGCGAGTACGTTCTGCGTCAGGCTCAACGCCGATAGCATAGAGTTCATTCTTTCCGGACTTCGCATCAAAGGCATACTGAAGCAGAAACGCCGACTGACTACTACCCGCCTTCGCACTACTTTGGAAAGCCTCAGCTGCTTCGGCAAATTTTCGATCGAGCTGAAATGCCACACCGAGATCGTTACCTGCAGCAGCATATCCTTGATCTGATGCACATCGAAACATTTGAAGTGCGATATCCGGCGCCATGTCAGCGGGATTAAGTAAATTCGCGACGTAATATTGGGCATCTGGATTTCCCAAGTCTGCAGCTTTACGCATGTAGCGTCTTGCTGCGTCTTCGTCTCGTTGGAGACCATAGCCATTTAGCAGATAGTGCGCGATGTCGTAGTAGCCACTTGGCACGCCTGCCTTGACAAGCTGCTCAGCCAGATCGACGCTTTCCTTTTCAGGGTCGGGCGACGACGCCGATCCTGACGAAATCAGGATTTGCAGATTGTGGTTCGCTTTGTAGTGTCCATACGCGGCTGCAATTCGGTAGTAGCGCGCCACATCGTTGAAATCCTTCGGCCCATCCTTCTTCTCAAGATATCGCCCGTACTGGAAAAGTTTCTCCGATTCGGGATCGAGCAGCGGCAGATGATCGGCTTCGTGCGTACACGTAAAGGCAAGTTTGAGGCGTACTGCGCTAACGTCAGGCAACTGGGTCATGTGATTCTCGTTCTTCGAACAGGCAGATAGCAGACATACAATAGACAAGGCAATGAGTGATCTACGCATGATCAATCCAACGTGCTCCGTTTTGTCGTATCGGTTCGAAACTTGATCAAAGATGCCAAAGGCGCCTGTTTCTTGCTGTCCATCCGTTTTTTGTTGCTTGTGACGATCCCACTCCACGCCTTGAACGCCTCCTCAATATTGTCACCGACAGCCTGAGCATTGTTTGCGGCCGAGTCCGGCAGCCCGCCTTGAGAACTGGCAGCGCCGTTCCTTGTGTGAATAGCCCACAACCGCTTCCGGAGCGTCTTCGTTACATCGCCATGCTCATGGCAAATGTTCAATTCACTGTCGACTTCCATACTGCGTGTGTTGACGTTTGCCGAGCCATGCGTGAGGAACACATCGTCGATAATCATGATCTTGCTATGTACATAAGTATTCATCCAGTTTCCCGCCTGGGAGTCCGGTGCGACCAGAGTGCAGATCAACGTTTTCAACCCCGGAATATCACTGGGAATGATCTGCCCTTTGTTATTGTCGGTAATCTTGCTGTTCACGGCATCCAGTTTCTTCTGCAGGTCTTTCTTACGTGCCTCGCTCTGGGCAAAAAACGGTGCGTTCTGTGCGCTTGTTCCGGTGCCATATACTCTCACCGTCTGCTCGCTATCGTCGATACCGTCAATTTGGGACTGAAGAGTGCTTCGCTGGTTTTGCAGTGCGTCGCCGCGCTCCGCCCTCGTCACATTTGGCATCGTATCCGCATGTCCAAGTGACTCCATCATGCGATAAGTCGAAACCTGCCCGTTCTCCAGCGCGTCATCGCTGGAATTGGTCACGACAAACAAATAAACCGTTCCATCCTTGCCGGTGTCACGCCCCCAAGCCAGTTGTTTATTGACGGCAGCCTTGATGTGATCGACCAGCGGCGGCCAACGGAAATACTGGTTCTCGATGTATATGAAGCGGGATACGTTGTTCGTCACCTGCTTATACATCGACCGGATGTCCCGGCGATTCTCAGCTTTTTGCGACTGCGTGCGTAGAATTTGCGCCATGAGAGGTGTACCCCTCTCCTGCCGCACGGCAAGTCGCGTCGCCAGCGCCTTGCGCGGTGTGGTCAAGTCGACCTTCGTAGTGTGCTGCCACGCACGGCAGAAGTTCACATTCAGATGTTCGAGAATCGGGCCAGTAACGCACGCGGACATGTCCTGTCTCGGCGTCGCGCCATTGCGCCCGAAGCGCGGATGCATCCGGGCAAATGAATGCCTGTCATCGTCCCAATAAGCGTCGAGCGTGTTGTGCCCCATCACGAAGCCCACGGCGTGTTCCGGTGCTTCGTAGTCCACCATTACCATTTTCTGGTGATGTGACGGTTCGCCACCGAAGCCGACCGTGACCGCTTCCTCGTTGAGGCTTTTGTCATCGCGGAACCGAGATTCCCGCCACATGATCTCCCATCGATCTTTCAAGGAGAAATCCCGCGTCTGCATCTCGATGCCTGGGAGCCCCTGCAATGCTACCAGCTGGCTTGGCTCAGGAGGCGGCAATCCTGCCGTGTGCCGTGCCCGCAATTCCGCGGCCTGCCGGTTTCTGACGTTTTCCCATTGAGGCCCAACACCCGGAGCGGTCGCATGTCGATACCACTCCCGATCGTATTCCCGCTCCGTATTGTTCTCGTTCTGCGTGAAAAGGTGCCTCCACCAGGTCAAACCTGGAGTCGAATTCTCGGACATCTGCGCAATGCCGAGGGAATCCGCCCAGCACAGAATTCGGACCCGCACGCCTTGCAGCCCCTTCGTGATAAGCAGATCACCGATATTCATCGATGCACCGCGGTCACCACGCCTGAAATACATCGAAGGCTGAAAGCCCCAGCAGATGATATCGACACTGAATCTCGCTGCGTTAATAGCATCGTAAACGGCACCGAATGCCTCCTCACCGTTTACTAGCGGCTTGTAGGAGCACGGTAGCGGGTGAAACTCGACAGGCCGGTTCTCGTCAGTAAAGTCCACGAACCAGGGTGAACATACATCTGCGGTTGATGTCCGGTTCTGTGCAAGCGGTGTTGTGATCGGCGCGCCGGTCATGCATCTTCTCCCGATGGCGGATTGAGCAAGTCGCTGTAACGTTGTCGATGCTGGGCGCGATCGCCGGGTGAGGTCACATCCGGCGCACTGCCATTCGCGTGAAACTGGAATCCCTGATTCGCAAGTGCCCCATTGACAGCATCCCGATACTCGCCCGGCACCGGTATCTCATGCTTGACACCACTCGCCAGTTCTAGCGTGTACTTCTGCGTCGTTACATGGTGATCGATCGGCAACTGGCCTGTATTGTCGAACACGCCCTGCTTGACCAATGCGCCATCTGCAAACAGCTTGTACGGCATGCCTGCGGGAGCGACATTTGTCGCAGATGGCGAAGCGAAGGTATTCAACGTCAGCTGCCGCGTCGGCATATCCTTGAACGCCGGGTTCGTCACATCCATGCGCGTCGGCCCGCTGAACGGGAAGTTTGCCCCCTTGAAGTCGATCGTCCCCGGCGCGTGAATCTCGATGTTGCCGTCCTTGAGGCGAATATATGCGCCCCCGGACGTCAGCAGAATTTCCTGCTGCGCAGCGGCCTGAACCCTCTCCGTCACCGAGGCCAGCAACAGCGACTTCTGCGCGGTCAGCTCGACATTGTCTGCATGTGCCTGCACCTCGACCTTCCCCTTCGCCGCGAACAGCTTTATCCCCGCGTTCTGCACGAATAGGCTCAGTTTGTTGGTGATGCTTGCGACGAGCGATTTGCCCGTCGCAATATGCATGCTCTGGCCGCTCACCAGATTGATGTGCTGATCCGTTGCAACATGTGCCGACTTCTGCGTCGACAGCGCAATGCCTGCAGGGGCGGCGAACAGCATGACGGGCTGTGAGAACGCATTCGCATTACCAGTGCCGCCCCCTGCCGTACTGCCCCCACCGCCTGTCGAGCCCGTCGCGCTATGCTGGGTGGCCTCCGTAAAGGTCTTCAGCGTATCGTGTCCGTCCTTCAGGCTTTCCGCTCGTGACATTTCGCTCGCTCGCGAGGCTGCTTCGAGCACCCCTTGCGAACCGGTGAGCTGATTGCCGGCCATGCGCGCATCGAGCGGCTGGCTCGTCGTCGAATGTGTCGATACATACAGACCTCGGCCCGCACGCAATGCGCCGTATGCCTCCGAACTCAGATCGAACCCGCTGCCGAGAAAGTTGCCGCGCGTGTTACCGGTATGATCGATCAGATAGCCGAGGTGCAACTGCGCGTTGGTGCTGGAACTGTAGAGCTGGACACGGTTCTGGCCGGTTGAGTCGTCCATCACTATCTGGTTGAACCCGTTGCCCGAGAACTCCTTTGAGCGGAATCCCGAGAGCAATCCGTTCGAGTGCCACTGCGGTTTGGCCGCGCCGTTGTACACACGGTGCAGCGCGATCGGCCGGTCGATGTCGTTGCCGATATGGCCGATCAGCAGTTCCTCACCCGCGCGCGGCATGTGCACGCCGCCATAACCATTGCCTGTATCGGACTGCGCAACGCGCACCCAGCAGGATGCTCGCTCATCTCCCTCGTTAAGCCGGTCCCACACGAACAACACCTTGATCCGATTAAGCCCGTCGGTATACGCCTCCTGCCCCTGCGGACCGGCAACGATCGCCGATTCCAGCTTCGCTTCAGGCTTGCGGTGTTCGAACGGGCTGCGGTACGGCACGCTCGTACGCTGTGCTTCGATATAAATCCGGTAGAACCCTGTCGAGCCGTCTGCGTGTGCGACGTTGAACAGCTTGCCGGTATCATCGGCTCGCGCCTGCGCCAGCTGGTTACTCAGACTATGCGGATAATTCGCTTCGTGTCCGGAGATCGGGAGATTGTTCTCGATGGTCCACTCGACCTCAATGGCCGCAAACTCGCGTTGATCGCCAGCATCCTGGTCGTGCAAGGGATGGCCCGCGATCGTGAAGCGCCGCCCCGCATCGATCGCGCGCAGGCCGCCAACGCCGTGGAACCGCTTGGCCTGCGACTCCCATTCCTCCATCCGGATTTTCGACAGATGGTCGCCGCGCTCCTGTTTCGAGTAGGTGTAGCCGCCCGTGTATTCATAGACTTCGGCTTGCCCAGGCAGCGCGCCCTGGTTGGCTATCGTCGGAGTTGTCGTGGCCTTCGGATTGAACGGCGTCGGCGGATTCTTGTAGTCGAACGTGCGCGTCGACAGCAGTGCGGACTGCAACGTCCGCGTTCCCGACCACTGCATCAACGCATTGGCCTCGCTGTTTACGCCCGCACGATAGAAACCAACCCTCTCCGGCGAGAGTGATGCAAGCGTCTGGAGGTTATCGGTAATTACCAGCGTGTGCGATTTGCCGTCGTCCGCCTGCTGCCATATGCCATACAGCCCCTCCGACTCCAAGAGCCGGTGCACGAAGTTCCAGTCAGTGTCGTCCTGCCGGCAGTACGAGCGCTCGGGCAGCGGCTTCGACAGCACGAAGCGGTACATGCCGTGCGCCTGCGGGTGCTGGTTGAACACGTCTGAGACGATCGCATCGACGCTTTTGTCCTGCCAGTGCTTCTGATCACGGCGAAACCGCAGGAAGTGCATCCATGAGGAAAACGCCAGTTGATAGCTGGTAAGACTGCCTTCGCTCCCCAGTCGGCGCGCCATGTGCACGTAGCCGTGGTGCGGGAGGTACGAACCGTCTGTCTGCTGGATCCACAGCGTGATGCCCTGCGCAATCAGCGTCTTGAGCTGAACATCGGCCAACGTGGAAACGCAGTCGAGCATAAACAGGTAATCGCGGCCAATCCGCGAACGCCCCGTTACCCGATGTGGCAGCAGTACGTCATTGCCTGCCGGCGTATCCAGTTTCAGAAGACGGTCCTGCTGCGACAGGCCGCCTGTTATCACCCCGGTTAAATCCTGTGCATTCATGACGCTCTTTATCTGATTATCCGTTCACCTCGCGCGATTTTACGTATGACGATTATGTGAATGCAATCGAATAATCTTCGGGAATTGTAAAATTGGGCAGCCAATTGCCCCAGACTGCTGCCGGTCAGATTCATGCTGACCACTGCCGATAAAACACTATGCCCATCAGTATATTCATTTTGCATACGTCGTGATTCACATACACTGGGATGGAAACAGCGTAGAAACCTGCGATACGCGCAACGTAAGCTCGCGTCTATCTCCTGATACAACAGGCCTTCGACGAACGAATATAGCCGGGACTGCAATGCAGTAAGCGCCGCACCATCTACCCGCGATCAAACCCCATCACCGATCCACCGCCGCCACCGCCTCCCCCTCATCCCAACCGCCCCAAGCGACCGATACAACGCAATCGCCGCAAGCGCATGCTCGCGCCTTGCCTGGTTCAGCGATTCCGCGTCGCGCAGATACGCTTCCTGCGCGGCCAGAACATCGAGAAAGCTCGACGCACCGCCCTTGTACAACTCCGTCGACAAACGCAGCGCGTGATTCGACGCATCGAGCGCAGCGCCGAGACGCTGCACTTGTACCGCGCCGCTCACGAGATCGCTGCGGTTATCCTCGACTTCCTTCAACGCCTGCAGCATCGTCTGCTGCAAGCCGAGTTGCGATTCGCGCATGCGGCTTTCGCTCGCGTCGATGTTCGCGGTAATGCGGCCAGCGTTGAAAATCGGGCTCGTCGCATTGAGGGCGGCGCTAAACAGATTGTCGGTTAGCGTCGGCAATCCCAGGTATGACGAAGCAAGCAGCCCATCCGCGAGATTGATCCTGAACTGCGGATAGCACTGCGCCTTCGACACGCCCACTTCCGCTGCGCGCTGTTCGACGAGCGCATACGCGGTGCGCACGTCGGGCCGATGCAGCAGCGCCTCGGACGGCAACACCTGCGGCGCGCTTTGCGCGGGCACCGGAATCTCGCGCGCGTCGCCGAGCAGCAGCGTGTCGACGCTTTCCGGCGTGCGGCCCGAATACACGGCGATCAGACTCCGCTGATGCTGCACCGCCGATTGCATACGCGGAATCTGCGCCTGCAAATCCTCCAGCTGGTTTTGCGCGCGCGCGACGTCGAGTTGCGTCGACAGACCGTAATGCAGGCGCTCCTGCGTGAGCTTCAGCGCACGGCTGCGAATCGCTTCGTTGTCGCCGAGAATCTGCAATTGCGCCTGAGCCCAGCGCAGATCGATATAGGCCGCCGCCGTATTCGCCGCAAGCGCGAGCCGCAACTCGTTCAAGGCGGCTTCGCGTCCCGACACCTGCGCCTGCGAGGCCAGCACCGCGAGACGTTCGCCGCCGAACACATCGGGCGTCCAGCTCGCGGCCACGCCGAAGCCGGCCTGCCGCACATAGCCGAGCGGCGGCGGCGTGTTCTGGCGCGTGCTCGACGCGCCCGCGTTCGCATTCAGTTGCGGCACGAGCGCCGCACGATCCTGCGTGACGAGATCCTGCGCCTGCTTCACGCGTTCCATTGCAGCCTGCACGTCGAGGTTGCCGGTCAACACCGTTTCGACCAGTTGATGCATGACCGGATCGCCAAACTGCGTCCACCAGGCATCGGCACTCACGCTGTCCTGCGGCGCATCGACGCTCCACGCAGCCGGCGCGATCGTCGCTACCGTCTGCGGCAAATCCGCATGCGTGGCCGGTTGCACCGCGCATCCCGCAAGCGCGAGCCATGCCGCGCTCGCTGCCCACGTCATTATCATCCGCTTCATGTTCGACTCCTTAATGGGCTTCGGGCGGCGGCGCGGTATTGCCGAACGGGCGCGAAAACAGCACGCTCAGCAAGCCGACCACAAAGCAAAGCGACACGGCGAGAAACGCGTCGGAGAAAGTAAGAACGAGCGCTTCGCGCATCAGTACCGCGTGCAATTCACCGAGCCCCGCATTCGCTGCATTCAATACGCCGCCGCCGACGGCCGACAGATATTCGGCCTGTTTTTGCAGGATCGACTCGACCACCGGACGGCCCGCGGTCAAATGCTCATCAAGCCGTTCGTAGTGGAAATTCAAACGGTCATTCAGCATCGTGCTGCTGACCGCAATGCCGATTGCACCGCCGAGATTACGCATCAGATTGAAAAGCCCGCTCGCGGAACGCAACCGCGACGGCGGCAATGCGCCGAGCGCCATCGTGACGATCGGCGGAATGCAGAACTGCTGACCAATGCCGCGCAACGCCTGCGGAATCAGCAGTTGCTGCCAGCCCCATTGGCTCGTCAACGGCACATACAGATAGCAGCCGATGCCGAACAGTACGAGCCCGAACACCATCAGCATGCGCATATCGACGAAGCGCGCGAGCATCGAATAGGCGACCAGCGCGAGCAGTTGAAAGCAGCCGACCGACAGCAGCGCAAGGCCGATCTGCAACGAATCGAAACCGCGCACGCGCCCGAGAAAGACCGGCGTCAGAAATACCATGCAGAAAATCCCGATGCCGGTAATGAACGACAGCAGACTGCCGATGCCGAAATTGCGCAGCGCGAGCGCGCGCAGATCGACAATCGGGTCTTTCGCCGTAAAGGCGTGCACGACGAACAGAAAGCCGCAGATTGCCGCGACCCACGCGCACAATACGATGACGTCGTCGCCGAACCAGTTCTTGCGCGGGCCTTCTTCGAGCACGTATTCGAGGCAGCCGAGAAAGCCCGACATCAGCAGAATGCCGACGTAATCCCCCTTCTTCAGCAACGACAGATCGGCTTTGTCGATATGCACATACTTCGGCACCATCAGCGTAACGATCACACCGGGCACGAGATTCAGATAGAACAGCCAGTGCCACGACCATTGCGACGTGATCCAGCCGCCGATCACGGGGCCGATGGTCGGCGCGAGCGAGGCAAGCGCGCTGATCGTCGTGGACGCAATCAGGCGCTGCTTGCCCGGAAACAGCACGAATGCCGTGGTAAACACGGTCGGAATCATCGCGGCGCCGAGCGCACCTTGCAAACCGCGAAACAGGATCATCGAGTGGATGTCCCATGCGAGCCCGCACAGCATGCTCGTTACCGTGAAGCCGAACGAGGAGAACGTGAAAAGCCAGCGTGTCGAGAACACGCGCGTGAGCCAGCCCGACATCGGAATCACGATGATCTCCGCGATCAGATACGAAGTCTGCACCCACGGCAATTCGTCCTGACTCGCGGACAATCCACCGCCGATGTCGCGCAACGAGGATGCGACGATCTGGATATCGAGTGTCGCCATGAAGAAGCCGATGCACATCAGCGTGAACGCGAAAACCTTGGTGCGGGTCGGCTGATCGGCGGGATTGTCGGGAACGTAAGTCATGATCGGCTTATCCCCGAGTTGCCGCGTTGCCGGCGTCGACGTGTACCTTGACCGTCGCCGAAAGACCGGGACGCAGCACGTTTTGCATGTCCTTCGGCACATCGAGGCGCACGCGCACCGGCACGCGCTGAACGATCTTCGTGAAGTTGCCGGTCGCGTTTTCGGCGGGTAGCAGGCTGAAGGTTGCGCCGGTAGCCGGCGCGAGACTTTCGACCACGCCATGCAGTTGCCGGCTCGATGCGTCGAGATCGACGTCGACGCTGTCTCCGGCATGCATCTTCTTCAGTTGGTCTTCCTTGAAGTTCGCGTCGATCCACAAACCGCTCGCCGGCACGACCGTCAGCAGCGATACGCCGGTGTTCGCAAGCAGCCCCACGCGTGCGGTGCGATTGCCGACATAGCGGTCGATCGGCGAACGGATCGTCGTGTACCCGACGTTCAGCGCCGCGACGCGCTGTGCGGCCTGCGCGGTCGCGATACGTGCCTTCGCGTCGCCAATCTGCGCGTCGAGCACCGCGATCTGGCGTTGCGCGGCAAGCAGCGCCGCGCCGCTGCGATCGACCGCGGCACGCGCTTTCGTCAGATCGGCGTCGGCCTTCTCGACGACCTGGTTCGATACCGCATCGTCTTTCACGAGTTCGCGATAGCGCGTCTGGTCGGCGGCGCTGCGCGTCAGCTCGGCGCCGGAGGCGCGAACCTCGGCGGCCTGCTCGCCGATCGAGGCGAGTTGCAGCGATTTCTTCGCTTCCAGTTCGATGACGGCCGCCTGCGCGCTCTCCACTTCGGCGTTCGCCTGCGCGAGACGGGCCTCGTAATCGCGCGCATCGAGCCGCACGAGCACCTGGTTCGCGTGGACGAACTCGTTGTCGCGCACGAGCACGTCGGTGACGAAGCCGTTCACCTTCGGCGCCATCACGGTCACGTCACCGCCGACGTAGGCATCGTCGGTCGTCTCGACGAAACGGCCGACGAAGAACCAGTACGAAGCAGCAAGCGCCAGAACGACAATGACCGTGAGAACCGCGAGTAGCATCCACGGAATGCGCCGTACCTGCCGGGCGGGTTGCAGCGCGCTCGGCGGCGCGACAGTCGAAGGTGTAGTGGACATGGTTCGTATATGTGCGTATGCACTTATCAGGTTAAAAAAAACGGCGCCATGCGCCGGCCTCCGCGACTTCTAGCGTTGATGTCAAAGCGAATCCCGGGTGATCGCAAACAGTTCGGTGCGCAGCGCAGCCGCGCGCTGCTCGCCGAACCGGTGTTCGAATTCGGCTTGCGCGGCGTGCCAATGCGCGCGGCCCGCGCTCAGCCGCTCCGCACCGGTCGCGGTCAGCGAAATCAACAGCGTGCGTGCATCCGCGCCCCTCGTCGCGCTCGACACGAGGCCATCGCGGCGCAGTGGCTGGATCGTGCGGACCAGCGTGGTGCGCTGCATGTGCATTGCCTCGGCGATCTGCTTCATCGTCATCGGACCTGTGCGCCTGAGCCGTCCTAGCAGCGAAAACTGCGTAATGGTCAACCCGACATTCGACAGATGCCGGTCGTAGATTTGCGATACGTGGCGCGCCGCCTGGCGGATCGCAAAGCAGTCGTCGTCGAAAAGTGCTTCCATTGCGGTACTTTCCTGCTCGTTGCACGTTAGTGCATATGCACACAAAAAGATATAAGAAAACCCGCCGAAGCGGGTTGATCCGCGCAATCTAACCGGTAATGCTGAACAACTCGGCGCGCAGCATTTTGGCGCGCGCGCGGCCAAACTTCTTTTCGAATTCGTCCTGCGCTTCGCGCCATGCAATGGATGCCTGATCGAACGTCCCTTCGCCCTTTTCCGTCAGGCTGAACAGAAATGTACGGCCATCGTGCTCCGCCGCCTCGGCCACCACGAGGCCGTCGCGCTGCAACGGCTTCATCGCGCGAACTAGCGTGGTGCGCTCCATGACCATTGCGTCCGCAAGGTCTGCCATCGGCAGATTCGGCATGCGCGCGAGCTTGGCGAGAATCGTGAACTGCGCAGCCGTCAGCCCGACACCACTGAGATGGCGTTCGTAGATTTGCGTGACGTGCCGCGCCGCCTGGCGCAGCGCGAAGCAGTTACATTCGTCGTAGGAGATCGGTCGGGTCATGCTGGGCAGTCTATATGTGCATACGCACATAGTCAAGATTTTTGTGAATTGAAGAGCCTTGCTCGATAGCGGACATCGCCGTTCCTGTCGTTAGCCCTGTCTCTTCCGTCGTGCTGAATCGTGACCCATATGGCAAGCGCGTTTGCCATCGGGAGAAGAAATGATGCTCTAGCGGATATTTTCCGGCCTTAAAACTCAAGGATTTTTCACAATTTCAGTCATGAATAGATCATCGCCTTGAGCACAGATGTGCCACGCGCAGTTAGTGCAAAAGTCATAGGACACGGCACTTCGGTGGGCTTCCGGGACGGCTGAGTCCGTTCTTGCCGAGGGTATCTCCGACTCATTGACAAAACCGTGTCGTTGCTTTTCTGCGGGAAGTTGGGAACGATCGCAGGCCATATGTCGGTTTGCCCCCTATTCGCGATTGAGGAGAGCCCATCCGCAAGCTTTCCTTCGCGGATGGCGGGACGGAGATTGTTTGCCAACCAACATCACCAAATAGCTCAACTGAAGAGGAGACCATGTATTAATGGCAGCACAGATGATTCCCGTTGACACAACCGTGACCATTCGGGAGGACATACCCAAATACGTCCGTCTTCCGCATCAGGCAATGGGTTACCTCGAAGAAAAAATCCGCTCGGCGATGTGGTGGCCCGAGGTACTGCGGGTGCAGAGACCGGATGGCCTCGTGGGAACGAGCCTGCTCAAGCAGATTGCGATGAGCGCGGCGATTCGCGCGGATGAGAGGAAACATGAGTTCTGCTGGCGGTACAAGGCCGAGGTGTCGTTTGATATGCGGCCGTGGATAACAAGCAGACATGCAAAAGCGCCAATTCCTTTTCTCAGCAAGAGCGATGGCGACACCCCCGGGCGCCGCCACAGCCAGAACCCGTTTCCCCTGCCTGGCAGCCTTGCGGGCGAGGTGCGCCGCCCGGATGTGGTGATCGTCGAGAACGAGGGCAACCGCTGGCCGGGACGCGGGACCGTCGATCACGACGGCATGGCTCAGTGGCCGAACCTGCTGAGGCTCGTCGAGGTCAAGTTTCCGGGAGACACCTGGGGCGAAAACCAGGAGCGCGACTATCTCGGCATTGCCGGCGATAACCGCCACATGACCGTGCTGAAAGTCTCGGGTGGTGAGGAACGTGCAAAGGCAATGGTCGAGGCGGCCATTGCCGCCGGGTTCCTCGGCAAGGTCGCCGGCAGGCTGCTGCTGCGCGCCCGGCTCCGCTCGAAGATACCGGTCCCACAGGCCGCATGGTTCGAGCCGTGGAGCGCGCTGGAGGGCGCAGCCGGTTCGGCCGCGAGCGGTGTGGCGGCGTTATGGGATACGGCGGCACAAGGGGCCCGCGAGCTTTCTGACGACACCCAAGCCTGGCTGCGTCAGGAGGCGCAGTGGCTGTTCGAGCAGGGCCGGTGGATAACGGAAGCGCATGCCGCCGGCCATGAATGGCACTACCTCAACGATGCAAACCGGGCCGTGTCGCGCTACACCGCTGCGGAACTCAAGGCCGCATGGCAGCAGATCAGACAGCAGACCGACCTGACCGTCCAGCAACTCCGGCAGATCGACTGGGGACAGGTGTGCATCACCATGTCCGGGGGGATGGCCGTGGTTGTCCTCGTCATCGATGGGGTCCTCGTTCCCGTTGTGCTGACGCAGGCCCTCGTCGGCGCGCTGGCCGCGCTGGTGGCGATCACCACGACAGCGGGCGACGCGGCGCTGATGGCGGCACTGACCAGTCCACCCAATTTTTCTTTTACTGCAAACGGATCACATGATGAATTCTTCCCGTAAAAAGCCGGTGCTGGCACCGGCGGAAGCCTTCAGCCGCTATGGCGAGGAACTATGTCAGCACGACAACCGGGGCGGGCTGGTGATCTTCCCCGGCGTAATCGGCACGGTGTTCTTCGAGCGCGGTTCGAAGCCCGATGTACGCCGGGGACTGCTCGCCTGCTTCGACCGTTTCGAGCAACTGTTTGGCCCTTACCTGAAAGGCGGCAGGAATGGCGATGACGGCCGCTTCAGCCGGAAGACGCCACGCGGGGTCGAAGCGATGCGCCGGGCAATTCTGGAAACTCAGCCCGAAATCAAGGTTGAGGTCGTACGCTCCAGCGCGATCGACGAGGATAGCGCCGCAGCCTATCAGATCAAGACGCTGACCGATGTGGCGGTAGCCGAGGACTATACCGATCCGTCAGGATTTTTCGTGAAGAAAGGGCAGGACTGTGGCTTGTCCTACCTCAAATTCTGGATGCCGATGGATTTCGTGAACACGCCCGAAGGTGTCCGGAGCTACGAGGCGTTCCTGCGCTTCGTCTGCGAACAGCTTCCGGTGCGGGGCGGCTACGGCGGATTCTCATCCATCCTGCCGTACAGTTTCCACGAGTATATGCCGCAGGAGTGGGCGCTTGCGCAGCGGTTCAGCGGACTGGAAATCGACAGCTACGCGTTCATACAAGATATGGAATACGACACCATGTCGTACGAGGGTCAATCGACCGACCACATGACGGCGCTTTATGAAGACCTTCGTCCCGGCGCCAAAGTCGGGCATTACGGCTTCATCAAGGGCGTGAACTGGTACACCCTCATCGGCGACCTGTTCGTCGACCGCCTCGGCGGGGAAGCCGCCGTGCGAGCCGAACTGGCACGGCCTGACATCGGCATCGAGCGGGTCGGCCACTGCCTGCTGATCCGCGCAGGCGACTTCCCCCGCCTCGGCGCGCCTGAAGAGGGACTTCCCGAACCCTACGTGTTCGTCAATCGCGTGCTACGTGTGCTGCGCAATCCCGCGCCTCCCTCGCTGCACACCAATGTGCCGGGTGCCGAGCATGCCGACCTCGACGGCACCCGTCGATGGGAAGCCCGCTTTGATCTACCCGGTCCGCCACCGTTGCCGCGCACGCCTGAAATCGTCCCCGCGAAGAAAAACTGACCCAAGGCAGCGGCCTGGATTTTTTCGGCTCGGCGACCTCACCGACCACGGCGGCGAGGTCTTCACTGCATCGAAGGCAGACTATCAAATCAATCGATGAAGCCGGGTTATCGAACGGAGTACCCCGTCCATCGCTTTTACAGAGCGAGCAGAGCGAAAACCACCGTCATACCGTTTCTCAAAGCATGCAAGACAACCAAACCAACCCCCACCCACATTTCACTCCACACTGAAACATCCACATCAGGACACACGCATAATTCGATTCCACAGGCGGACCACGACGCGCATCGCTCATACCCACACCGTCAAGGCGAAATCGAATTGCCCCGTACCGAACCAGCCACGGGAAACGGCCCAAACACCGCTCTCGAACTCGCCCTGCTTCTGGCGCTCTCGACGCTATGGGGCGCGTCCTATACGTTCATCCGGATCGGCGTCGCCACGATTCCCCCGCTAACGCTCATCGCGGCGAGAACCTTGATCGCCGGTTCGGCGCTCCTGTTCTGGATGAAAGTCCAACGCATCCCGATGCCGCGCGGCCTCGCGACATGGCGCCGCTTCCTGGTACAGGCGCTATTGAACAGCGTGGTTCCCTTCACGCTGATCGCGTGGGCGGAACGTTCGGTCGAAGCGGGTTTGGCGACCATTCTCAACTCCGCGTCACCGGTACTCGCATTTCTCGGCACCTGGACGATGACGCGCCATGAACCGCTGACACCCCGCAAATTGTTCGGCGTCGTCGCGGGACTCGCCGGCATATGCCTCGTTGTCGGCGTAAGCGCATTCGAAGGACTCGGGCATCAACTGATTCCGCAACTGGCGATCGTCGCGGCGACGGTTTGCTATGCAGGCGCGGCGATTTACGGTCGCTCGTTCAAAGGACTCTCACCGGCCGCGCCCGCGGCGGGCTCGCTGATTGCCGGCGCAATACTGCTCACGCCCGTCAGTCTGGTCGTCGATCGCCCCTGGACGCTTCACCCTTCATGGCAATCGCTCATGGCGCTAGCCGCGCTCGCGGTCTTTTCGACGGCCATGGCGTTCGTCATCTACTTTCGGCTCGTGCAAACGCTCGGCTCGGTCGGCACGACCGCGCAAGCCTATCTGCGCGTTCCGATTGGCGTGGGAATCGGCATGGCGCTGCTCGGCGAATCGCTGTCCACGTCGGCGTGGCTCGGACTGGCGTGTGTCGTTGCCGGCGTCGCCGCCATGACGATTCCATCGCGCGAGACGCACAAGCAGAGCGCGTAACGGGACTTGCCGCGAGTCCTCGCGCGCGCAGCAAATACGCGCTATTCGCCACCTAGCAACGTGTCGAGCATGCGCTGCGGGTTCATCAGAAAAGCGCGCATGACCTGGTAGTGCTCCGTGTCCTCATACGCCATTTGCGACACGCCGTTTGCATCGAAGTGATAGATCGTTGCATCGGGATAAGCCATCAGGATCGGCGAGTGCGTCGCGATAATAAATTGCGAGTCGTCGCTGACGAGATCGTGAATTCGGGCAAGCGCCGCGAGTTGCCGTTGCGGCGACAACGCGGCCTCGGGTTCGTCGAGCAGATACAGCCCCTTGCCGCCGAAGCGGTTCATCAGCAACGTCAGAAACGATTCGCCGTGAGACTGCTCGTGCAGCGAGCGGCCACCATACGAGTGGATGATGCGCGCCCCCAGCCCCGGCTCCGAGTCGAGGTTCTCGATCTCGGTGGCAACGTTGAAAAAACTCTCCGCGCGCAGAAAGAACCCGTCCCTGGGGCGCTTGATACCCTTCGCGATGCGCAGATAGTCCGCGAGATTCGAGTGCGAGTTGCGCGTGCCGAAGTTGAAGTTCTTCGTCCCACCCTCGGGATTGAAGCCCATCGAAACCGCCACCGCTTCCAGAAACGTCGATTTTCCCGAGCCATTTTCGCCGATCAGGAACGTCACCTTCGGATGCGGTTCGAGCGACTCGAACGAGTGAATCGCGGGCAAGGAAAACGGATAGCACTCGAAAGACTCGACCTTCTCGCGCAGCAGTGAAATACGGCTGATGTACTGGGTGGAAATCATCGCAGGTACGGTGGAAACGGTTGCATCATTCTAGCCCTAGCACCGTCACCCCCACTTCCATCCGATGCGCGCCGCCGCCGAGAATCGTCCCGCGCAACAGCGACACGTCGCTGTAATCGCGGCCGATCGCGAGCGTCACATGATCGAGATCGGCAAGCACGTCGTTGGTCGGATCGAGATCGATCCAGCCGCTGCCGGGGCAATGCACCGAAACCCATGCATGCGACGCGTCGGCGCCGATGAGCTTCGGCTGTCCCGGTGGCGGATCATTGCGCAGATAGCCGCTCACATAGCGTGCGGGCAAGCCGAGCGAGCGCAGGCAGCCGATCATGACCTGCGCGAAATCCTGGCATACGCCGCTTTTCAGTTCGAAGGCACGCTCGGCCGGCGTATCGAACAGCGTTGCCGAGGGCTTATAGGCGAAGTCCGCGTGAATCCGCTGCATCAGATCGATCGCGCCTGCCACGAGCGGCCGGCCGCTCGTAAAGCTCGGCAACGCATAGTCGCGCAGCGACGGCCGCAAGGCGATATTCGGCGACGCGAAACAGAACTCGACCTCGGGCCGAAACTCGCCGCCGACGCGAAACCGCAGCGCATCGGCCACCGTTTCCCACGCGGGCGTGGCCTCGGCATCGAGATCGGTCCAGCGCGGCGTCAGCGACACCGTCGTTTCGCTGACCAGTTGCAAGCATTCGTGCGGCGTATCGAGCGCGAAGTACAGCACGTCATTGCCGAACGCGTCGATACGGCTATGCAGATACGACGGCTGCGGCTCGATCCGCTCGCTGCGCGAGATCACGCGCTGCCACGGGCACGCGAGCGGCCGGATCGTCGCGAGATGCTGCGCGGTCTCAACATAGGTCGAGTAGTGATAAGTCGTGCGATGCGAAACGGACAGCACGGTCGGCGCGTTCTTCATACCCACACCTGCGAGGCGACCGTGGTCGCGTGACTGAAATAACGCGCGCTGATTTCATGCGCGGCCGCATTCGCGAAGCCGCCGATCTGATCGCACAGCGCAATCAGGCTGGCGTAGGCGCCTTGCTCGTCGACTTCGCACAGCGATTCGAGCGAGGGCAGCAATTCGACGGGCGGCAATAGCTCCGCGAACGGCCGGTGCCGCGCGCTGTCCGTCGTCGCCGTGATTTCATCGAGCTTCTTGCGCAGCCGTTCGTACACGCCGTAAATGCCGCGCGGATTGTGCGGTTCGATCACGAGCAGATCGAGCAGGGCCGGCACTTCGAAACGGCCCGGATACAGCGAGCGATACGTGAGCGTGCTATCGAACAGTTGCAGCAGCAGATCGAAACCGGCCGGCGTCGCAAGCTGACCATGCGCGGCGACGCCGCGAACGAATGCGGTCATCGTCGCGACGCGTTCGATATGGCGGCCGACGAACAGCAGGCGCCACGCGCCGTCGCGCGTCATGCGATCGCCCTGTGCGCCGCTGATCGCCGACAACTGTACCGACAGATGTTCGAGCGCGTTCGCGAGCGTCACGCGGTCGTAGCGATCGGCGGCATTGGCGCTTGCGCTATTCGTCGTACCGTCTGCCGTACCACCCGCCGCACCGCTTGCGCCGCCTTTGCCGCTGCTATTGCCATTAGCGGCCACCGGCAACAACGCCTGCAATGCATCCTCGAAGTCATTACGCGCCGCGAGAATCACGCGCCAGTGATCGTTCGACAATCTTCCGCGCACCTCGCCGTTCGCGCGCGCCTGACTGCTCAGGTTCTGGCTGATGCTGACGCTGCCCGCACTGCCGGCGAGATTCGCGACGAGCACGCGCTCGAAGGTCTGCGGCGAAGGCGGCGTATGCGGCGACGCCATATCGCCCGGCTGCACGAGACCGCAGTACGTTGCGAGTTCGACCAGCGCCGGAAACATCGCATCGGCATCGTTGCCTTCGAGCGAGCCGAGAATCAGCCGCAACAGCCGCACGTTGTTTTCCGCGCGCTCGCCGTAACGGCCGGCCCAGAACAGGTTTTCCGCGGCGCGGCTCGACACGGTGCGATGCCGGCGCGAAAGGTCGGCGGGCTGCATCGGCGAAGGCAATAGCGTAAACGTCGAGCTCGGCTGGCTCGACAGCACCCACGTATCGACGCTGCTGCCGCCGTGCTGCATCGACACGGTCGTCTGACGCTCGGCGGCCATGCGCGTAAAGCCGCCCGGCATTACGTGCCAGCCGCCGTTGACGTCGGCGATCGCATAGACGCGCAGCACCGACGGCCGGCCGCCGATCGTGCCGGCCTCGTAGCGCGGCGTACACGAAAAGCGCTGCTCCTGCTGGATCGTGAACGTATCGGGCATCGCCTCGATGCGCTCGCGCCAGGCCGCGAGCGGCTGCGCGCCCTGCTCGATGCCCGGCGGCGCGTCGCGTCCCGCGAGCGGCCATGTCGGCACGATAAAGGCGGTGTCGAGATGCTCGAACGCATGCTCGCGCGCGGCCGCCTCGCCGCACCACCAGGTCGGCACGCCGGGTAGCACGAGTTCCTCGCCGAGCAGCGCCTCGGCAATACCCGGCAGAAAGCCGTGCAGCGCCGGCGATTCGACGAAGCCCGCGCCCGGCACGTTCGACACGATCACATTGCCCGCGCGCATCACCTGCAACAGGCCCGGCACGCCGATCGTCGAATCGGCACGCAGCTCGACCGGATCGCAGAACGCGTCGTCGAGACGGCGCAGCACGACGTGCACGCGTTCGAGCCCGGTCAATGTCTTCAGATAGAGCCGGTCGCCGCGCACTGTCAGGTCCTTGCCCTCGACCAGCGTGACGCCGAGATAGCGCGCGAGAAACACGTGCTCGAAATAGGTCTCGCTGTAAGGCCCCGGCGTGAGCAGCGCGATATGCGGCGATATATCAGAAGATGATGCATCGGCATCGCCGGCGTTCGCTGCGTTGCCCAGGGTCGCCTGCGCGGATCGCACGAGCGTCGCGATCAGTTGCGAATAGATCGGCGCGAGGCGGCTCACGCGCATTGCACGGAACGGCCCGGCGAACAGCGTCGAGACGATCAGGCGGTTTTCGAGCGCATAGCCGAGGCCGGACGGCGCCTCGGTGCGATGCGCGAGCACGCTCCACTCGCCGTTCGGCGTGCGCGTCAGATCGAGCGCGACGACCTGCAAGTACTGCCCGCCCGGTGGCGTGAAGCCCGTCACCGAACGCAGATAGCCAGGATGCCCGAAGACCAGCGCGGGCGGCAATTGCCCGCGTTCGAGCAGCGTGCGCGCGCCGTAGATGTCGGCGACGATGGCATTGAGCAGATGCGCGCGCTGCTTCACGCCGCGCTCGATCTGCTCCCACTCGGCTTCGCTGATCAGAAACGGCAGCAGGCCGAGCGCCCACGGCCGCGACTCGCCGTTGTCCGCATAGACGTTGTAGCTGATGTCGTTGTCGCGAATCTGCTGCGCGATCGACGCGTTATGGTCCGCGAGCCGCGCGATGCCGTCTTCGCCGAGCAGCGCGAAGAACTGCCGCCACGGTTCGCGCAGCGCGCCGGACGCGTCGCGCAGTTCGTCCCAATGTCCGTCATGACCCGGCAGCAACCGCAACAGGGACAAAGCGTCCGCGTGCGGCGCGGACGCTTCGAAGGGCAAGGTCGATTGAAAGGCCAAGGTCGTGTGAGGTCAGGAGTCCATCGTTGTCAACGGCGGCGCAGATCGAGCGTGAACGGAAACTCGAGACTGCGCCGCGGCGTGCCCACCGCGAGCGGCCCCGGCGTGTGACCCGACGCGAAGAAGCGCGCGCGCCGCCGGCTTTCCGCCTCGTAGGCGTTGACCGGGAAGGTCTGGTAGTTGCGCCCGCCCGGATGAGCGACATGATACTGGCATCCGCCGAGCGAGCGGCCGGTCCAGGTATCGACGAGGTCGAACGTGAGCGGCGCATGCACGCCGATCGTCGGATGCAGCGCCGACGCCTGCGACCACGCGCGAAAGCGCACCCCGGCCACGTATTCGCTGACGCGGCCGGTCGGCTGCAACGGCACCGGCACGCCGTTGACGGTCAGCACATGGCGGTTGCCGTTCAAGCCGAGCGCGCGCACTTCGAGCCGCTCCACCGACGAATCGACATAGCGCACCGTGCCGCCGGCGGCACCTTCCTCGCCCATCACGTGCCACGGTTCGAGCGCGTTGCGGATCGTCAGATCGACGCCACTCACGACCATCTCGCCGACCAGCGGGAAGCGGAATTCGAAATGCGGCGCGAACCACGCACTATGGAATGCGAAGCCGGCTTCGCCGAGATCGGCGAGCACGTCGTCGAAATCCATCCTGACGAAGGTGCCGAGCAGGAAGCGGTCATGCAGCTCGGTGCCCCAGCGCGTCAGGCGCTGCGTGTACGGCGTGCGCCAGAAACGCGCGACGAGCGCACGCAGCAGCAGTTGCTGCACGAGACTCATGCGCGCATGCGGCGGCATTTCGAAGCCGCGCAGTTCGAGCAGGCCGAGACGGCCGGTCGGGCCGTCGGGCGAATAGAGCTTGTCGATGCAGAACTCGGCGCGGTGCGTGTTGCCGGCCACGTCGATCAGGATGTTGCGCAGCGCGCGGTCGATCATCCACGGCGGCAGGCTTGCGCTGTCGCGACCGCCGAGCAGATCGATCTGCCGCTGCAATTCGGCGAACGCGACTTCGAGTTCGTAGACCTGATCGTTGCGCGCCTCGTCGATACGCGGCGCCTGGCTCGTCGGCCCGATAAACATCCCCGAGAACAGATACGACAGCGAAGGATGGTTATGCCAGTACGCGACCAGGCTCGCGAGCAGATCGGGACGGCGCAGAAACGGACTGTCGGCCGGCGTCGCGCCGCCGAGCACGAAGTGATTGCCGCCGCCGGTGCCGGTGTGGCGGCCGTCGAGCATGAACTTCTCGCTGCTCAGATAGCAGTGCTCGGCCGACCGGTACAGGTACTCGGTGTGATCGACGAGTTGCTCCCAGCTCGCGGCCGGATGGATGTTGACTTCGATCACGCCGGGGTCGGGCGTCACCTGCAACACCTTCAGGCGCGCGTCGCGCGGCGGTTGATAGCCTTCGAGCACGACCTGCATCTTCAGTTCTTCGGCCGTCGCTTCGACTGCGGCGAGCAGGTCGAGATAATCGTCGAGATCGGTCAGCGGCGGCATGAATACATGCAGCAGCGTATGGCCGCTGCCGAACGAATCCGTTTCGGCCTTCGGGCCGGCCGCGCGCTTCGGGTCGCGCGCCTCGACGCAGAGCGCGGTGCGCAGCGTATCCGCCGACGATTGCCCGCGTGCGGGCGCCTGCGCTTCTCCCAGCACGCCTTCCCGCGCCTCGTCGGCGCGTGGCGCATAGGCCAGCACGGTGCCGCCCGGCATGCCGCTCAGCACATCCGCCGCGGATAGCGACAACGCCGCGGCCTGGCGTGCCTCGGCCGTTGCCTCGGCGGACCCCGCCTGCTCGCGCACGCCTTCGTATTGCAGGCGCAACTGCGCGGCCGTGCGCAACGGCTGCGGCGGCGCGAACGGATCGTGCGCGTGCTGATACGGATAGTCGGTCTCCGATACCCACGGCAGCGAGTCGAGCGGCAAGCGGTAGCCCATCGGCGAATCGCCCGGAATCAGGTACATGCGCTCGTCGCGGAAGAACCAGCGGCCGCTGACCCACTTCGGCGTCGAGCCGGGCAAGCCGCGTGCGCGGCCGAGCGGCAGCACGTAGCCGGTCGGGTGGCTGAGGCCCGCATCGAACACGCGCCGCAGCCGCGCGCGTTCGAGTTCGTCGTCGAGGCGCGCATCGAACGGATCGACGTTGACGGGCAGGCGGCGCTCGCGCCATAGGTAGTACCAGGTATCTTCGTAGCCGGTCTCGATGCAGTTCTTGTCGACCGAGAGCTTGTCCGCCAGATGCGCGATGAAGCGCTGCGCGTCGCTGGCGGTATAGCGGCCCGGCTCGCGTTCGTCGGCGAAGAGCGCGGGGTTATGCCAGCACGGCTCGCCGTCGGCGCGCCAGTAGAGCGACATCGCCCAGCGCGGCAACTGCTCGCCCGGATACCATTTGCCCTGGCCGAGATGCAGGAAGCCGCCCGCGCCGTAGCGCTCGCGCAGCCGGTCCATCAGCGCGACCGCGTAGCCGCGTTTGGTGGGCCCGAGCGCATCGGTGTTCCATTCGGCGGCGTCGCGGTCGCGCACCGACACGAAGGTCGGCTCGCCGCCCATCGTGAGGCGCACGTCCATCCCGGCGAGTTCGCGATCGACCCGCGCGCCCATCGCCTGCACGTCGCTCCAGACTTCCTCGCTGTACGGCTTCGTCACGCGCGGCGTTTCGAGCACGCGTTCGATCGACATCGCGTGGCCGAACTCGACCTCGCATTCGTCGACCGCGCCCGAGATCGGCGCCGCGCTGCCCGGCTCCGGCGTGCACGCAACCGGAATATGCCCCTCGCCCGCGAGCAGCCCCGAGGTCGGATCGAGCCCGATCCAGCCCGCGCCGGGCAGATAGACTTCGCACCACGCATGCAGGTCGGTGAAGTCGACTTCGGTGCCGCTCGGGCCGTCGATCGCTTTGACGTCGGGCGCGAGTTGCAGCAGATAGCCCGACACGAAGCGCGCCGCGAAGCCGAGTTGCCGCAGCGTCTCGACGAGCAGCCAGCCCGAATCGCGGCACGAACCCGAAGCGTTTACGAGCGTTTGCTCGGGGGTCTGCACGCCGGGCTCCATCCGGATCAGATAGCGGATCTCGTGTTGCAGCCGCTGATTGAGCGCGACGAGAAAGTTAGCGGTGCCGGCCGGCGTGCGGTCGATGCTCGCGACGAATTCGGCGAAGCGCGGCGTCATCGGCCGCTGGATGCGATACGGCGCGAGTTCGGCGGCAAGCTCCGGCGCATAGTCGAACGGAAACTGCTCGGCCGACGGTTCGAGAAAGAAATCGAACGGGTTATAGACGGCCATTTCGGCGACCAGATCGACGGTCACCTTGAATTCGCGCGTCGGTTCGGGAAACACGAGCCGCGCCTGATAGTTGGCGAAGGCGTCCTGCTGCCAGTTGATGAAGTGCCGCTCCGGCTCGACCCGCATCGAATACGACAGGATCGGCGTACGGCAGTGCGGCGCGGGCCGCAGCCGCACGACCTGGGGCGACAGCGAGACGAGCCTGTCGTAGCGGTAATGAGTAACGTGATGCAACGCGACGCGAATGGACACTCCGGACTCCTCGACGAAGATGGGCAGCCCGCCAGAAAGCAAGCTCTATGCCGTTGAGCGACAACCGCTACCTGAACCGCCTGGTGCTTCATGAATTGCGTTGTGCTGACGTGTGCTGCTGTTGCATCTGCTGCCGTTGCATTCGCTGCTGCCTGAGCTCGCCGCCCGGTCTCGCTACCCAGTCTCGCTGCCCCGAGGCGACTTTCATCATGTTGCGCTGGACTTCGATCTAACCTCTATCCGGTTAACCGCGATCTCTCGCGAAACACTCCCGCCACGCACCGCGCGTTGCCGCGGTGCGCCATCGAACCGTGCACCAAAGCGGCGCGCCGCCGATGCACGATCATGTACGTACTGTGCGTTAAAGCAGTGAGTTCTGGCAATCGCGGCATGAAGATTGCGGCGGGCTTTCGCTCATGAACGTGACTCATGCCTCTTCACGCCGCCTTCACCACCGGGTCCGACCGATGAAAACCTTCCACTGCAATCGCTGCTCGCAACTCGTGTTCTATGAGAACGTCCGCTGCGAACGCTGCGAGTCCCTGCTCGGCTACCTTCCGGATCTCAAGGAAATCAGCGCGTTCGAGACCGCCGGCGAAGGCCGCTGGCGCAGCCTGCATCCGCGCGCGGACGGCACGCTGTTCCGCCAATGCCACAACTATGCGGTCGAAAATGTCTGCAACTGGATGATTCCCGACGCCTCGCCCGACACGCTGTGCCGTGCCTGTCATCTGACGCACACGATCCCGAACCTGGCCGAACCGGAGAACCGCCTCTACTGGTATCGGCTCGAAGTCGCGAAGCGGCGTCTGTTGTACACGCTTGCTGAACTCGGGCTCGACGTGACGTCGCGCGACGCGGACCCCGAGCACGGCCTCGCCTTCGAATTCCTCGCCGACGGCGACGACGGCGCGCGCGTGATGACGGGCCATGACAACGGGCTGATTACGCTGAACATCGCCGAAGCCGACGACGCCCATCGCGAGAAAGTACGCACCGCGATGGGCGAACCGTATCGCACGCTGCTCGGACACTTCCGCCACGAGACCGGGCATTACTACTTCAGCCAGTTGATCGAAAACGAGCCGAGCCGGCTCGAACCGTATCGCCAACTGTTCGGCGACGAACGCGCCGATTACGGCGAAGCGCTCGAAGCCTACTATCGCGACGGCGCACCGGCCGACTGGCAGGCCTCGTATATCAGCGCGTACGCGACGATGCATCCGTGGGAAGACTGGGCCGAGACGTGGGCGCACTATCTGCTGATCGTCGACGTGCTCGATACCGCGAGCACGTACGGCCTCGCGCTGCTGCCCGACGATCCGCGCGAACCGACGCTGACCGACCGCACGCCGGTCGAGGACGCGAGCTTCGACAATCTGCTCAAGCGCTGGTTTCCGCTCACGTATGCGCTGAACAGCCTGAACCGCAGCCTCGGTATCGCCGATGGCTATCCGTTCACGCTCGCCGCGCCGGTGGTGGAAAAGCTGCGCTTCGTGCATCACGTGATCGCGGCGGCGGGAGAAAAGAAGACGCGGGCCACCGATCCGCCGGCAACGCCTGCGAGCGAGGACGAAGCCGCCGTGAACGAAGCCGCCGCGGCGGGTCCCTCGCACGAACCGCATCGACTCGACGCCGACAACGCCTGAGTTCGCGCACGACGACGGCATAAAAAAAACCCGCTGCCGGATCGACCGGCAGCGGGTTTTTTTATGCAGCGATGCGCGGCCTTCGCTCACAGGCTCGCGCATGCCCTCCGCGCCATCGCTCAATACGCGACATAAGGCCCGGTCCCGCCCGGCGTCCCCTGCTGCTCGATCGCCGCATACACGTTGCGGCCATAGAAGAACGGCAGCCCCCAGTCGAATACCGCCGAGGTCACGAACGCCGGTCCCGCGAGCAGCGGCAGCGCCGCATCGCCGTTATAGGTCTGCGCAACCGAGGTCGCATTGGCGACGCCGAACGTCACCGCGCTCGTCACGCCGTTCACGCCCTCGATCATCGCGCTCAACTGCTGCGTCGAACCCGGGCAGTAGTACGCGCTATTCGGGCTCGCGCAGGCCTGCATCGACGAGGTCTGGAAGAAGAGCCCGGTCGAGCCGCTGTCGAGAATGCTGTGCGAGTACGTCGTGCCGTTCTGCACCGTCGTGAAGGTGCCGTTCGACGGACTCACGCCGATCACCTGCGCATTGCCGAGCGCGTTGTTGCTCTGCGTGCCGATGCCGAACACGAGCTGCCCCGATACCGACGGCGCGCCGCCGTTCACGGTCGGCAGACTCAGGACCGAGCCGTTGTTGTCGGTCGTGAAGTACGGCACCGGATTGGCGACCTGATAGTTCTCGGCAAGCGGAATCGAGGTGCAGCCCGAAGCGCCGCAACCGTAGTACGTCGCGGGAATCGCCTGCTGCACGCAGTTGCCGCCGCAATCGTGCTTGAACACGCCGATGCCGAGAATGCCGTTGGCCTGCAACGCCCCCGGCGTATTGCGCGACGCGCCGACGGCCGCGCAATCGGCGGGCAGCGAGGCGTAGTTCGGGTCGATCACCTGGACCGGCAGCGACGCCGCCGTTTCGCCGGCGATCCGCAGATCGGCGAGCTTCACGGCGCCCCACGTATAGCCATCGAAGAACTGCATGCATTCGGCGACGAGGTTGCCCGCGCCGTCCTTCTGTTGCGGCAGATTCATCGACGCGGGCAATTGCGAGGCGAATACGCGCACGCCCCACGAGCCCGTATCGACGAGCACGTGATCGATCGTCTGACAGTCGCTCGTGCCGGGCGCGCAGATCGTGATGCTGACGAACGGCATGTTCGGCACGTTGCTCACGCCCGAGTCGACCGTCACGCGCACCGCGTTGGCGGCAAGCACCTGCGGCGCCGGCGAGGTGTTGGTCACGGTCGGGCTGCTCGACGAAGCCGTCGAGTTGCCCGAATTGGCCGAGTTGGCGGTGCTGCTCGCGCCGCCGGAGCCACCGCCCCCGCCGCCGCATGCGCTCACGATCAGTGCGGCGAGTGCCGCGCCCAGCAGGGTCATCCACGAAGACCTGTATCGCATGATTCGCTCCGTTATTGAATGACGCCGACATCGACACCCGCGGGCAGCGCCCGCGGCAGATACGCGTAACCGGTGAACGCACGCAGATGGCCGCTCGAAAACACCACGAGGTCGCTGTTCGACACGGCGAGCGGCGTGCCGCGCCGGTTCGCGACGGCGGCCACGTACACGTCGAAGGAGGCGCCGAGCATCGCCTTGAGATCGGGCAAGGTCGGGCCGTCCCACGCGACGCCGAACACGATGCCGTTTTGCGCGACGTACTCGCGCACCTGCGTGCCGGACGGCAACGTCAGTCGATGCACCGAGTACGCGCCCTGCGTGGTGGCCACGTGCGCGACGGCGTGCAGGTGCGACTGATCGCCATCGACGGTGCTGACGTTCTGGCCGAGTGTCGCGTGCGCGGCGAACGGCAATGCGCAGCTCGCCCCGAGCATTGCGCAGGCAATGCGGGTAAGAAACATCGGTTTCAAGAGATTTCCTTCGAGATGAAACGCCCGTGACCGCATGAAGCCGCCACAAACGCGAAACCAGGGGCGCACACCTGACCGGCGGAACCGGCTTGCCTTCACGCCGATCGGTTGCGTGAATGCGTCTACGGAAGGATGGGGCGAAACTTTAGCGAGGCGGACGGCACGCGGCAATCGTTTGCGCCGCGATTCAAACCGCGACGCGCGATCAGTACGTTCGACTTCGTTTGACTGACGATAGCGAAACCTTTTACGAACAGTACTTTGCCGTCTTTTTCTGTTTTATATGACGTTTAAAGCAAACGGCCACGGAAAATCCGGGAAGGGCTGCATAAAAAATAGAGACCGCTCGAAGCTTGTCCGGATTATGTAAGCGCTCGCTTAACAAACTGGGTCCGACGCGTGTATTCCTCTGACTACTGGCGCTTTCTGCGGCTTGCTGTCGGACTTTTTTCGGGCCTTTTATCAGACCTTATATCGGCCAAAATATCGGGCCAAAAAAATGCCGCGGATGGCACGATCGCCATCCGCGGCATGGGTGTTCGAAGTGTGCTTTGAAGCGCACGTCGAAGCGCGCAACGCCGCTTGCTTCGCGGTTATTTCTTTTGCTGCTGCAAAAGCGACTTCAGCTCCTGCACGTTTTCTTCCACGCGTTTTGCGATGACCGCATACGACTCCGCGTGCGTCTGATACGCGGCCTGCGCGAGTTGCTGCATATCGGCGAGCGATTTGTGCAGGCTCTGCTGGACCAGCTCCGCGGTTTTCGCCGACGGCGACGCACCCGCTGTCGACAGTTGCGCCGTCAGCGCTTGCAGTTCGTTCAGCGTTGCGCGCAGCATGTCGGCCTGTTTCTGCGCGAGCGACTGCATGCCCTGGAAAGCCGTCTGATTCGCCTGAACCAGTGCTTCCATGTCCTTGCGCCGTGCTTCCATGATGGCGGGTACGTCGAAGCCGGGGAGCTTGAACTGCTCGAGCATTTTCGTGAGATCGCCAAACGGATTGGCGGCTTCGGGTCGGTCCATGCGAAATCCTCCTTGCGGTTGAACGGACGCCGCCGGTGCGCGGCCACCTCGCATAAGCATGGCATCGGGACCTGGCGACGGCGTGTGCCGCACGAGCCACCACGGCAAGCTGGGTTTGGGGAGCGCACGGCACATCGCGCTCAATCATGCTCTATCCGGCCGCATTGCGCCAGCGGACTCACCCTGACGCGCCGCCCCCGATGCAAGGCCCGGTAAGTTACCGCAGCGCTTTCAGTAACCCGACGAATCATCGAGTCGACTATCGTTGCGGCTGGACCGGCCCATCGTGGCGCCGGCACCGTTCTCGACGGGAGCGACATGATGAAAAAAGCCCTATTCTGCGCGGCGCTCGCCGCGGTTTCCGGCCTGATCGCAACGGCCGCCTGCGCCGACGATCCGCCGCCCCCACCGCCCGGCGCGATGCATGGCGACGGGCCGCCGCCGTTTCGCGGCCATGGTCCGATGAGGGGTCCGGGCGGCGCCAACTTCGCGGTGATCCACGATCTCGAACAGTTGCGCCGTCTCTATGCGCTGAGCGGTCATGAAAACGAAATCGTCGCGGTGTACCGCGACGTGCTGGGCAAGACGCAGGACCCGATGCTGCGGCACTACGTCTACGACTCGCTGGCTCGCGAACAATTGAAGCCCGCGAATCCCGAACAGGCAATCGCCACGCTGCGCACGAGTCTCGCGGAAGACCTCGCCGTGGCAAACAAGGTATCGCATGGTATGCCGGATGGCATGCCGTCGGGGCAGTCTTCCGGTCAGTCGCATTGAGTCGCCGCACTGCACCGACGCACTGAGCCGATGCGTCGAGTGGAGGTGCCGGGTTTGCGCGGCCGTTCGTGGCTGCGTGTTTGGATGGAATAAAGCGTCGCGTGGTATGCGGCGCTTACTCGCTTCATGCTCGGCGCAAGACCGGCCATTACGATCGGCCGTCCTCGCATGGAAGCGCTCCCTCCGCCGCATCGCGCAGCCCTTCGGCACGCTACGTTGGCTGTCCCACATTGGCGCTTCACTGGCGCTTTTCATCTTCCCCCAGGTGACTAGGATAGGAGCACCGAAACGTCCGGGCAGGGTGAAGAATGCGCTATCCGTTGAACCTGGCCATTGCCGCCGCCCTGCTCGTGTTCGTCCTGTGCTGCATCATCAAGCTGGCCTTGAATTGATCGTGGCGCATCCGTGCGGACGCTCATTGCGTTGCGCATGCCGACGACTTCGACGCGTACGCCGTATTGATCCGTGCCGGTCCGCATGGACGGCGGCGCATACGGCTCACGCTGCTCGCGCGTAGGCGCTTTCATCTCACGCCCGTTCTTTTTTACGTCGCAGGCTGCTGCGACCGTGCCCTCGACACACCTTCACTCGCGCGCATTTCGCCGCGACATCGCGCGAAATAATTGTCGAATGGCGTCCGGCGCACCACGCGCCCATACTTCGTTCGCTGCCGGTGCGTACGAATCAACGACGCATGCGATCGAAGTGCTCCACGTGCGAATCCCTTCGCCGATGATCGACGATCCCACGGTTGCCCGATCATCGGCGCATGGCTTCGAACCGACCGGCACCCGGTGCCGACGACAGGATCATCATGTTGAACCCAATGAACTTCATCAAACAGAATGCGGCCCGTTTCACCTGCATGACACTCGTCTGTGGCAGCGCGCTATTGAGCGGTTGCGCCGGCGCGCAGATCACGAACGCGAGCGCGATGAATCCGCCCGTTGCCGCGCGGCGCGATGCGCAAACCGGCACATCAGCCAGCGTACCGGCGATGGCGCACCCGGACACGATTTACGTCTCGACGTTCGACGCCGATCCGCGCCAGGTCAAACTCGATAGCGGCATGCTGCAGAAGCTGAAGACGCAGTTGTCGAGTTCATCGGCGCAACAGCAGCAGGTCGCCGATGCAGCCCAGGTCCGCAAGCAGACCGCCGATGAAATCGTGCGCCAGTTGCAGGCGATGGGTCTGCACGCGGCACGCTCGGACGGCCCCGTGCCCGCCGATCAGAACGTGCTGCTTGTGCAAGGCAGCTTCGACACGATCGACTCCGGCAATCGCCGCCGTCGCACGCTGATCGGCCTCGGCGCAGGCAAGAGCGAAGTGACGGGCTCGGTGCGGATCATCTACCAGCCGGCGGGCGGCGCGGCGCGTCTCGTGCAGAGCTTCACCGCCGATGCGGACAGCGGCAGGATGCCGGGCATCGCCGAAACCGCCGGGGTGGGCGCGGCCGCCGGCAGCATCGCGACCACGGCCGCGGCGGGCGCGGGCCTGCACGGCATAAGCGAAACGAAACGCGCTGGCGTATCGGACGATGCGAAGCGCCTCGCCGGCGCGGTCGCGAAACAGATCGCGCAGATCGGCGTCGCTAACGGCTGGATATCGGCGGAGCAGGTGAAGGGCTGAGGACTTAAAGACGAAAGTCGGTGCCGTTCGTGCGGGACCGGGATAACGGAACGGTTAAATCCCCTCGCGATTCGCACGGCTCCGATTGAAGCGACGGAATATCAGAATTATTCAAGCTTACAGCCGCGTTATTTCTACCGATTTCTAATTACCCATCTTTTGATCGGCATTTTTTTCTCATTTCTCGCCTTTCTCCCCTTGATTTTCAAAGCATTAATTGCAAGGCATTGATTTCGTCACACAAATTTTTTATAAAATGCTCGCGCGATGCAAATATGACTTTGAAAGGCAGGGTGGAATGGGAACGCAAGATTTGGCCAGCACGATTTCGAGCGATCTGACACAAAGCGACCGCTTGCTCAAACTCGATACTCCGTTGGGCTCGAATATCCTGGTGCCGCAGCGTGTCGTTGGGCGCTCGCGCCTCGGGCGCCACTTCGAATTCACGGTGGACGTCGTTTCGACGACCGGCAGCATCGAACTCAAGTCGCTGATCGCGCAGCCCGTGACGCTCTGGGTCCAGCAGGCCGACAAATCGTATCAGCCGCACAACGGCTACGTGCATACCGCACGCCGGCTCGGCTCGAACAGCGGGCTGACCGGCTATCAGCTCGGTTTCGCCTCGTGGATGCACTTCCTGAAATTCCGTCGCGATCAACGCATCTGGCAGGACCGGAGCGCCGACGACATCGTCGCCGACGTATTCAACGCCCATCCGCAATCGCAGGGCCTGTTCCAGTTCGCGCTGTCCAGTCCGCTTCCCGCGCGCTCCTACTGCCGCCAGGACGAAAGCGACTGGAACTTCGTGCACCGGCTGCTCGAAACCGAGGGGCTCTTCGGCTTCTGGCGCCAGGCGCAGGACGGGCGCTCGCACACGCTCGTCATCACCGACCGGCTCGCCACGCTCGATGCGCTCTCGCCCGAAACAGTGTCGTTCTATCGCGGCGGCACCGGCAGCGAAACCGACGCGCTCGTGCAATGGTCGGGCACACGCACCCTGCAAAGCACGGTACTCACCACGCGCACGTTCGACTACAAAACGCCGTCGTCAATCCACAACCCGAAGGGTACGGCCGTGCCGACCATGCCCGATCAGGGCGCCCTCCCGGATCAGGCGGAAGTCTACGAATACACGGGCGCCTACACCTATAACAAGCAGGATCGCGGCGATCAGCTTTCGCGCATCCGTATGGAAGAATGGGAGTCGCGCGCCAAGCGTTTCGTGGGCGTGGGCGGCGTGCGCGCGATGGATGCGGGCAAGCGCTTCGTGCTCGACGGCCACCCCGATCACGACGCCGATCCCGCCAGCCGGAAAGAATTCGCGGCAATCGAAACGAACTGGGTGATCGCCAACAATCTTCCGTCCGGTAGCCAGGGATCGGCTTTTCCGCACAGCCTCCAGGAAACCGTGGACGCGGCGCGCGCGCGTCACGCGAGCGACGCCGCGTTCACGGTCGCGCACGACGACGGTTCGGTGGGCTTCTATCTCGTGGAGATCGAGGCACAGCGCACGAGCGTGCCGTACCGCAGCCCGTTCGAGCACCGCAAACCCGAGATGCACCTGGAAACGGCGATCGTCGTCGGTCCGCAAGGCGAAGAGGTCTATACGGACGAGCTGAACCGTATCAAGGTGCAGTTCATCTGGGACCGCCTGAACGGCGGCGACGAACGCGCCTCCTGCTGGGTGCGCGTGGCGCAAGCGGATACGGGCGGCGGCTACGGCGCCGTGCATATGCCGCGCGTGGGCGAAGAGGTTCTGATCGATCATATCGGCGGCGACTGCGACCGGCCCGTGGCAACGTCGCGGCTCTATAACGGCGCCGCGAAACCGCAGTGGCATTCGAACGGACTGCTCTCGGGCTATCGCTCCAGGGAATATGGCGGCGGCAGCGGCTACAACCAGCTCGTAATGGACGACTCGACGGCGCAGAACCGCGTCCATCTATATTCGAGCAGCTATCAGTCCCACCTGCATCTGGGCTATCTCGTCGATCAGTCGGCCAATACGCGCGGCGCGTTTCTCGGCAGCGGCTTCGACCTCAAATCGGAAGCCTACGGCGCGGTCCGCGCGAGCCAGGGCCTGTTCGTCACGACGCATCCGGCTTCCGTCACGCAACCGCTCAACGTCACGGCCGCAGCCGAGCAACTCGCCAGCGCGGAAAGCGTGGTCGAACTGGCTTCGCAGGCGAGCGCCGCGAACCAGGCCGAAAGTCTCGACGAGGGGCACGACGCGCTGAAGAAGTTCACCGACGCGACGCAATACAGCGTGCCGGGCGGCGCGGGTTCGAGCGGGCGCACGGGCGGCGGCGGCACCGGCAACGCGAACGGTTTCTCCACGCCGATCATGCTGCTCGCGAGCCCGTCCGGCGTGGGCGTTTCCACCCAGGATTCGGCGCAGTTGACCGCGAACCAGCAAGTCAACATCGTCAGCGGCAAGAACACGCACGTGGCCGCCGGCAAATCGCTGATCGCGAGCGTGACCGAGAAGATCAGCCTGTTCGTGCAGAACGCCGGCATGAAGCTGTTCGCCGCCAAGGGCAAGGTCGAGATTCAGGCGCAGAGCGACGCGCTGGCGCTCACGGCGCTCAACGACGTAACGGTGACGAGCACCAGCGGCAAGCTCGTGCTGTCCGCCGACAAGGAAATCTGGATCGGCGCGGGTGGCTCGTATATCCGCATCACGGCCGACATGATCGAAAACGGCACCTCCGGCCAGATCCTCGAAAAATGCGCGTCGTGGGACAAGCCCGGCCCGGCTTCGATGCGGTTGCCCGCGCAGGTGACGAGCGTGACGAAGGGCTGCTCGTGGAAATCCGCCGCGGCGTCGGCGGACAGTGCCTCGAGCGTGGTGCTGGAGTAAGACGATGGACTATCGACACCATCACGACGAAGCCGCGAACCGCGCATCCGAAGCGTCCAGGACGACCGAAGCCGCGCGGGTCGACGCGTCGACCGCGACGATCAGACAATGGTTCGGCCGCCATGCGAATCAGCGCTGCTTTCTCTCCGTCGACCCGAGCCAGCGCGACCTGAACGCCGACTTTCCCGAACACGACAACCCGTTCGCGGATCTGCCGCGCGCCGACGTCGTCATCGATCACGAGGCGTTCGCCGAAGCGCATCGCCCCTATCTGCTCGAACTGGATCTTGCGACCGACACGGGCTTGGCCGCGCTCGCGCACAGCGTGCAGGCCGCGTTCGACGACCGCCTCCCGGCCTCGATGGCGTCGGGCCTGGGACAACGGATCGGCGGCTGGCTCGCAAGCCCGGCTTCGCTCGAGGACGTCGCCGCGCACTGGTCGCGTCTCGCGCTGCAACGCGACGCGGCGGGACGCGCCTGCGTGCTGCGCTTCTACGACACGCGCGCGCTCGACCTGCTGTGGACGGCGCTCTCCCCGGCACAACAGCAGGCATTGCTCGGCCCGGTAAAGGCATGGCACACGCTCGACGCGTGCGCGCGGCTCGTGGTTCGCCAAAGCGCGCAGACGTCGCCGGCCCGCTTCGCGCTGCTGCCGCAGCAATGGGACGCCATCCATCGGCACGGTCTCGTCAATCGCGCGCTGGCGCTGCACGCGTATGCGAGCGAGCGTCAGCCGCAAGCGCACGAAGTCGAGGCGGCGCTCGCCGCCGCCGCGCGCGCCGAACGCTACGGGCTGCTCGACCGCGACGACCAGATCGCGTTCATCGGGCACGCGATTGCTTGGCATCCGCAATTCGATCTGCATCCCAAAGTGTTGCAGTTGCTCGGCCGCCGGGCCGACGACGATTTCTACTCGGCCGCAATCAGCCGGCTCTCCGCGGACGAGATCGCCGAAATCCGCCAGGGTGCCTGGTACGACCGTCTCACGGCGTCGGCTTCCCGCTAATCCATTCGCCTCCGCACGCAATCGAAACGACGACACAGCATGACGACGAATAACCAGAAATGCGCGAACTGTGAGAAGTCCGGGCTGCCGATCTTGCCGGTTCGCTATACCGCACTGCCGAAATACGTGAAGGCCGGCTTGCCCGCGGGCATCGGCGGCGCACGCGTGACAGACGTCGCGCTCGAAGCGCACCACTACGGCGTGCGTACGCTGCGCGAAGGCTGGGTCTATCTCTTCTATGAAGCTGGCCCGCGCGGCAGCCGCTACTGGGAAGCGTACAAGGTCACTTCCGACGGACGCCTCTGGAAACAGACGCTGCCCTTATCGCTGGTGCCCGTGACCGATCCCGCCTGCGCGCAATGTGCGATCGCGGTGCCGATGGACCTCATCGCCATCGAGCACCCCGAGAAATGCACGGGCCGCGTGTTCATCGCGTTCTCCCAGCATACGTGGCATCAGCAGATTTTCGACCTGTACGCGTCCGACGACACGCTGCGCGAAGCGCGCATGCAGTACATCGAGCCGTCGAAGTGGATCGGCGGTAGCGCGGACGCGCACCAGCATGCGGTCGCCGCGACCGCGCAGACGATCGACGCCGTGATCGAATACATGCCCGGCTTCGATCCGAAGTCGATGGCGCTTCCCGACGACAAGCAGGCCTTCAGCGATGCAACCGGCGCCTACAAGGACGACCTGCTGCAGCACGAAGTGACGCGCTATGCGCCGTTCATCCGCCAGGCGTCGCCGGCTTCCGCCAGCCAGGCACTCGTGAAGCTGATGCAGCAGATCGGCGCGAAAAACGAGGATGGCGGCAGCGCCGATGCGCATCATCCGCCGATGTTGCTTGCGTTGTGGGACAGCATCGGCACGGTGCACGAGCTGAACGGTTTCCGCTGCGATCCCGCGTCATGGCTCGATCGCTATGCGACCGGAGAGCGCCAGCTCCAGGTCGGCGCGCTCAAGGATATCGACACCGCGCACGCGATCGTCCAGTCGCGTACCGAGCAGGCGCTGAACAACCAGGAAGCGCTGGCAAAGCAGGCGCATTCGATGACGCCGCTCGGCCAGCCGGGCGCGCAAGGCGCGCTCGCCGCGCAACGCGCCAAGGCGCTGGCGGGCGCCGACCCGACGCGCGCGTCGCAGATCAACGCGTATTACGACGACATGGACTGGATGGCCGCCAACAACATTCCCGGCAGCTACCAGACCCGGCTCGTGCAGATGGGCCGCTCCACGGCGGCGGGCAGCCCGGGCTCCAGCGTGCCCTATACGGGCACGTATCGCGACCAGATCATGAACGAGGCGCATGCGTACGCGCAGGCGCAGCCCGGTGCTCACGACCGCAATCTCAAGAGCATGACGACATACAACTGGTCCGATTACGAGGCGCGGCTCAAGCGGACGGATATCGAAAATTTCCGCAAGAAGTACAACGCACTGCAGGCGAAGGTGCACGACATCCAGGAAGCGCGTACCGCCGACGTCGGCAAATGGCTGCAATCGAAGCTATTCCTCGACACGCTGGAAGACTACGCTTCAACCGATCTGCGCGACGCAGTGGCCTTCGAGATCGTGATCACCGATGCGCTCGCGGGCATCGGCTCGACGCCCAAGGGCACGACCGTGCTCGATACGCTGGTCACGCACTGGGACCCCGTGCAGCCGGCGAGTCTCATCTGGCGGGTGTTCGCGATGAACCAGAAGGACGCGCGCCAGGAAATGGCTCAGTTGCTGAAAACGGCGCTCGCCAAAAAGGATACGCCGCTCGAAGCGCCGCCCGGGCAGCCCGCCGCGGGACAGAGCGCGGGAGTGAACGCCGTGATTTCGGCGGCCGGGTCGCTCAAGACGCTCAACGGCTACTACAAGAATCTCGGCAAACTGGCGCTCGAAACGGACCCGAAAAAGATCACGCCGCTAGGCGGGCTGCTCAAACGTCTCGAAGTGGACGTGTTCGGGTTGACCGTGGGCGATGCGGTTTTTTCGAAATTCCGCATCAACCAGATGGGCGACTTCGTCGGCGAAAAGATCATTCAGTCATTGCTGCTGCAACGTGCCGGCATCTCCTATTCCGACGCGATGGCGCTCGTGCGCAAGCAGGCCGAGGTGGAAAAGATCAGCCGTGCCGAAACGATCGAGCGCCTGTTGAAGACGCGCTCGCTGCTGCGCTCGGCGGCGCCCGCGAATACGCCGAAAGCAACCCAGGCGCTGTATGACGTGTGGAACGGCATGAAGTCCACCGACGAGGGCATCAAGGCGCTGAGGTCGAGCCGGATTGCCGTGGTGGCGGCGTTGCTGGAGGCGGTCAACTTCTACAAGATCATGTCGGGGACGCACGACAAGGATACGACGCTCAAGCTCGTGCAGTCGGGTGCGTCGATGCTGTCGTCGGTCATCACGATTACGATGACGCCGTTTTATGGGGCGCTGAAGAACGCCATTAAGTCGCAGAGCTGGAAGCTGGTGGGTGGGGGGTTGAGTAGTTTTGGGACGTTTATTTCGGCGTGGATGAGCTTTGAGCAAACCGGCGATAGCCTCAAAAAGGAACAGTACGACATTGCGGTCCTCAATTTTGGGCAGGCGCTGCTAGGTAGCGCAATGGGTGTAGCAACAGTGATCGACACCATAAGCACCGCAGCTCCCCTGCTCAAAAGGCTCGCAATCCAGTATGGAACTGACGCGGTGATAGAGGCGGTGGAAACCGTCACCGCGCGCATGGTAGCTTGGGCTGCATTGAGATCGGTAGGTATGCTGATAGGCTGGGAAGCGACGGTGGGACTGATCGTGCTGCAGACGCTCGCCAGCTGGCTGACGCCCGATGCGCTCGAATCCTGGTGTTCCCGGTGCGCATTCGGCACTGGACAGGAAACGATACTTCGCGTCGCGGACCATAGCGTCACGCGCTACACGGACCCTTCTCAGCAAGAGAAGGACTATGTCGACGCCATGACCAAACTCTCATGAAAAAAGACAACTCGACAAAACCCGCTGTACTGTTGAAAGGCGTGATTTCCAATCTCGAACGCTCGAAGCGAAACCACGACTTCGTGCTGAGCGAAGTTCAGCACCAACAGGTCGGCGCGACGGCGGTTGCCGCCTCGGCCCTAGGCTTGAGCGCTGCGGGCATCGGCCTGATCGGCATGGCGGGAAATTCCGCCGAAGAAGCCGATTGGGTCGAGTTCGAACTCGACGGCAAGCGTATCAAGGGCTGGCTCTGGATGATGCCGATGCGCAATGGCGATCAGGTCGAGGTCGCCGCCGAGCAGGTCGGGAGCGGGCAGTACATTGCATACGCGGTCAAACGGGACGGCGACAATCTGCTTGCCGTCTACCCACACGCTACGGCAGGCAGAAAAGTGCATTATCGAAAGTCCCTCAAGATATGGCTCTGGAGCGCAGCGTTGCTTTATGCGGCAGGGATGATCGTCATGCTGATCCAGCAAGGCGCGAGTTTTTTCCTGCGCGCGGATATGGTCAAGTTCTTTATTCTGCCCGGGATCGTTTTCTGGCTGCTGATATCGGGCCTCATGGCATTCCGCATTTCGCGCAAATTCATGGGCTTTGTGAGAATCGCGGAGACGATCTTCAAGACCTTCGGCTGGCCCGATGCCGAGAATATCGACTTACGGAAAACGTCTCGAGAATCTCGCCGTGAAAACAAGCTGCCTAACTTCGGCAACCTGTATTTCCGCTATAAATAACGGTCGCAGCCTACGTGAATCCAACAAAACCCGCTGTACTGCTGAAAGGCGTGATCTCCAATCTCGAGCGCTCGAAGCGAAACCGCGACTTCGTGCTGGGTGAAGTTCTGCACCAACAGGTCGGCGCGACGGCCGTTGCCGCCTCGGCCATGGGCTTGGGCGCTACAGGCATCGGCCTGATCGGCATGGCGGGAAATTCCGATGAAGAAGCCGATTGGGTCGAGTTCGAACTCGACGGCAAGCAGATCAAGGGCTGGCTCTGGATGATGCCGATGCGCAACGGCGACCGTGTCGAGGTCGTTGCCGAGCAAATTGGAAGCCAACGGTACATTGCGTACGCGGTCAAACGGGACGGCGACGACCTGCTTGCCATCTATCCTCACGCTACGGCAGGCAGGAAAGTGCACCACAAGAAATCCCTCAAGATCTGGCTATGGTGTTCCGTGCTGATGTTTCTCACGTTGCCAATACTCCTGATGCTCCGGGAAGGCCACAAGTTTTTTTCCAACGAAGACATGCCCTTCATGCTGCTTATGGTATTTGCGTTCTGGATGCTGATCTCGGGTCTGATGGCATTCCGCATTTCACGCAAATTCATGGGCTTCGTCAGAATCGCAGAAACGATCTTCGCTACCTTCGGCTGGCCCGACGTCGAAAACATCGATTTGCGGAAAACATCACGCGAATCTCGCCGTGAAAACAAACTGCCCAACTTCGGCAACCTGTACTTCCGCTACAAATAAACCTCTATCGCACTCGAAAGTCAGACAAAAAATGATCGATCTCATTCGTGTCGGCGACGACGCCGACCACGGCGGCAAGGTCATCACGGGTTCGTCGACCCTGTGTTTCGACGGTCGTTACGTCGCGCGCAAGGGCGACGAGGTTTCGTGTCCGCGCCACCCGGACGTGCAGCCGAACACGATAGTGGAAGGCGACGAAACAATGACCGACAACGGCGTTCCGATTGCCCGGCATGGACATCGGGCCAGTTGTGGCTGTCGTTTGATTTCGAGCCTGCTGTAGCGGCAAAAGTCGGCACGAGTCGAATTTCGTGCCACCGTCTGCCAGGCCCAAGAGCACGCGCCGCACACACGAACGAGAGCACAACGCAGCCCCCGACGCAACGATCGGATCATTCCCCGCAATGCGGCAAAACATATGGCGGAAAAGCGCGAACTTCGTGCCACCCATATCTACGCGCCCGACGCCCCGGCCACCGCCTCGGACGCTTCGGCTTGCGCGCCCATCGTCACGAGCACGCTGCACGTAACCCGGTCGAGCAGCAGACCGTCGTTGCGGCTGCCGCCCCACCAGCGCGCGAGTCCGTGGCTACGACGGTGTCCCACCACCACGAGATCGACGTTCAGATCTTTCGCAAAGAAGGGAATCTGTTCGAGCGGTTCGCCGATCGCGAGATGTCCCGTCGCGTGAATGCCACGTGCGGCGAGTTTCTTCAATCCCTCGTCGAGCAGGCTCCGCGCCGATTCGTTGATGAAGTCGACCGGCACCGCGGAGGTGATATCCGCGCCCTGCATCCAGGCCGAGTTATTGAGCACGGAAAGCAGATGAACCTGGGCGTTCAGTTCCTGCGCCAGCGCGGCACCGTCTTTCAGCGCGTGCTGCCCTTCGCGGGTTCCGTCGTAACAGAGAAGAATGCGGTTAAAGCATGCCATAGCGTTTCCCCTGTACTGCTTTCGCGGCATATGATTAATTCATTATATGTCAGTTTGTGATACATACGGCACGGCGAGCGGCACGACGCAGACCATCGCGAGAACGATCGTGAAACGCCGCCGCGACAACAGCCGCAACAGCCGCAACAACCGCAACAACCGCAACAACCGCAACAACCGCAACAACCGCCGCTTCATCATCAGGCCTTCGCCAGCCCCGCGTAAAACGGAATGACCCATCAGGAAGCCGAATAAAATGCGTTCACAGTCCCCAGATAATGTCTGCCTCGCTCTTGCGCGCCTCACGCATCATGTCGAGAAACGGCCATGCGCGTTGCGAGAGCCGGTTGCGCGAGTCGCGCTGATTGCCGGCCGAGCAGTGCAACGCTTCGAGCGTCGCCTCCGCAGTCGCATCGTCGGAAATCGCGGCTTCGAGCCGGTCGATCGCGTGGGGCAGTTCGTCGTGCATGATGACGCCGCGCTCGCCGAGCCGCTTGCCGATCAGGCCGAGCAGATATTGCGCGAGGTCCCTGAGCATCACGACATCCGGTGACGCCGTCGATTGAAATGTAATCATCATGATGGCTCCTTTCCCGATAGACGCGCTGTACCGGCCAGCGGCCCGCACCCGCCCTGTCGCCATCATTTTATATCACAACATGATGAAAATGCGCGAGGTGCCGTGCGCGGGCATGCACGGTCCGTATCGTCGTCGCGACACTGCGCCGCTGTCAGCGCCACGCCACAGTTTTCCCGCGCCACGGCGTGCCGACGCCGCGTTTTATATCATATTGAAATATAATCATGACCACAGTGTATTCGCGTTGCCAGGGTTTCCCCGGTAATGTCGGGCCCGGCATTCTCGACTACTTTCTGATCCTTATCTTGTCCCGCTCCCCCGTCCTTAGCTGGCTGTCCAGTTTCTTCCCCGCACCGGTCACCGTGAAATGGCACGAGCGTGCGCGATCGTGTCTCGGCGCATTGCTCGGCATCGCCTTCACAGGCGGACTCATGTATCTGCTGCTCGGGCCTGCCGCGAGCATCCCGCTGCTCGTCGCGCCGATGGGCGCCTCGGCGGTCCTGCTGTTCGCGGTGCCCGCGAGTCCGCTCGCACAGCCGTGGTCGATCATCGGCGGCAATCTCGTCTCCGCAACGATCGGCGTGACCTGCGCGAACCTGATCGGAGACCCGACGCTCGCGGCCGCGCTGGCCGTCTCGCTGTCGATCTGCGGCATGTTCGCGCTGCGCTGCGTACACCCGCCGTCGGGCGCGGTCGCGTTGACGGCCGTGCTCGGCGGCCCCGTCATTCATGTACTCGGCTACCGTTTCGTGCTCGAACCGATCGCGATCCAGTCAGCCGCGCTGCTGCTCGCGGCACTCGTCTATCACGCCGCCACCGGTCACCGCTATCCGCATGCAGGCCGCCAGGATCGCGCGACGGCCAGCCTGGCCGCCGACGAAGCCTCGCGCGTCGGCTTCGCGCGCGCGGACGTCGAAGCGGTTCTCGCGCGCCGCGGCGAAATGCTCGACATCGATCCCGACGATCTCTATTCGCTGCTGCGCGAAACGCAGCTTCAGGCGTTCTCGCGCAGCTTCGACGAACTGCGCTGCGAAGACGTCATGTCGCGCCACGTCGTATCGGTCTCCGCGGAAACTCGCGCGGCCACCGCCTGGGATCTGTTCAAACGCAACAAGGTGAAAGCGCTGCCGGTCGTCGATGCGGAACAGAAACTGGTCGGCATCGTCACGCGCGCCGATTTCGTCGACCATCAAAGCTCCGGCGCACTGGCGCCGATCCTCGACTACTTCGACGGCTGGCTGCGCGGCGACGCGTCTCGCACGCCCAACGTCGGCAGCGTGATGACCACCGAGGTCTGCACCGTCGACGCAAGCGCGCCGATCACCGAACTCGTGCCGATGTTCGCGAACTTCGGCCATCACCACGTACCGGTGCTCGATGCGAGCGGGCGCGTGGCCGGCATGATTACGCAAGTCGACCTGATCTCCGGCCTTTACCGGCAAACCATCGCCAAAGCACGCCACGCAGCCTAGACATACGCGCCACCAGGGTCGCGAATCAAGGACTCCATTCGACCAAATACATCATCATGTGATATATTTGCGATTTCCTCCTCTCGGCTGATCGCCCATGAAAGTACGAACTCGCAAGCTGAACAAAAGCGACTTCGAGCAACTGTCGGAGTTTCGCTATCAGATGCGGCGCTTCGAGCGGTTCTCCGAACAGGCCGCGCAGAGCGAAGGCATCACGCCCTTGCAATACCTGCTGCTGCTGCATATCAAGGGCTATCCGGAGCGCGACTGGGCCACCGTCGGCGAACTCGCGGAGCGCCTGCAGGCGCAGCATCACGGCGTGGTCGCGCTGGTGTCGCGCTGCGAGGCGCTGAATCTCGTGCGCCGTCAGGTCAGCGAAACCGATCGGCGCCAGGTTGAAGTACACATCGAAAAAGCCGGCGAGCGGGTACTCGAGCGACTCGCGGAATTGCATCGCGCCGAATTGAAATCGCTCGAAGGCTCTTTCCAGATTCCACAGATCGACTTCGACTAACTATGAGCATGGATTCCCATAAGCGCGACTTTTCGACCAACGCGCGGTTGCCCGGCATTTTTGCGCTGGCGGCCGCGATCGGCATGGTCAGCACGCTCGCCGCTTTCGTATTGCTGAACCTGATTCATCTGTTCACCAATCTGTTCTTCTTCGGCACGCTGTCGTTCGCCGACCGTTCGCCGGCCACCAATACGCTCGGCCTCTGGGTCATCGGCGTGCCGGTGATCGGCGGGCTGATCGTCGGGATGATGGCGCGCTTCGGCTCCGAAAAAATCCGCGGCCACGGCATTCCCGAGGCGATCGAAGCGATCCTGTTCGGCAAGAGCAAGATGTCGCCGAAAGTCGCGATACTCAAGCCGCTGTCGTCGGGCATCGTGATCGGCAGCGGCGGACCGTTCGGCGCGGAAGGCCCGATCATCATGACGGGCGGTGCGCTCGGCTCGCTGATCGCGCAGTGCATCAAGGTCACGTCGGCGGAGCGCAAGACGCTGCTGGTCGCCGGCGCCGCCGCCGGCATGACCGCGGTATTCGGCACGCCGGTGGCGGCCGTGCTGCTGGCGGTCGAACTGCTGCTGTTCGAATGGCGGCCGCGCAGTTTCCTGCCGGTCGCGGTGGCCTGCGCGGTCGCCGGTTTCGCGCGCGCGATCTTCTTCGGCACGGGTCCGCTGTTTCCGCTTCAGACAGCCACGCCCGATGGCTGGTCGCTGATTTCGTGCCTCGTCGCGGGCGTGCTGTCGGGCGCGCTGGCCTCGGGACTGTCCGCCGCGCTCTACAAGGTGGAAGACCTGTTCGGCAAGCTGCCGATCCACTGGATGTGGTGGCCGGCGCTCGGCGGCATCGTGGTCGGGATCGGCGGGTGGCTCGAACCGCGCGCGCTCGGCGTCGGCTACGACGTGATCGGCGATCTGCTGCATCAGCATATCGCGGTGCAGGTCGCGCTTCTGCTGCTCGCCGTGAAGGCGGTGATGTGGGTCGTCGCGCTCGGCTCGGGCACCTCGGGCGGCGTGCTCGCGCCGCTCCTGATGCTCGGCGCCGGACTCGGCACGGTGCTCTCGCACTGGCTGCCCGGCAGCGAGCCGGCCTTGTGGCCGCTCGTCTGCATGGCCGCGACGCTCGGCGCCACGCTCGGCGCGCCGCTCACGGCCATCGTGTTCGCGTTCGGCCTCACGCACGACAGCAACGCGCTGCTGCCGCTTCTGACCGCCACGCTGGTCGCGCACGGCTTTTCGACCATGGTGATGCGCCGCTCGATCATGACCGAGAAAATCGCGCGCCGCGGTTATCACATCTTTCGCGAGTACGGCGTCGATCCGCTCGAACGCCACTATGTCGACGAGGTGATGACGGCCTCGGTCGAATCGGCCGAGGCGAGCGCGACGGTCGGCGCCACGCTGCAAACGCTGTTCGGCGCGAACCAGGTGCGCCGCGCCTATCCGGTGGTGCGCGACGGCGCGGTGATCGGCGTGGCCGACCGCATGCTGCTCGAACGCTTCTGCGCCGACGACGCGGAGCGCAAACGCGCGCTGCCGCTCGCCGAGGTATTCGCGCAGCACAACACCGCCTTTGCCTTGCCATCCGAAACATGCCGGCTCGTCGCAACGCGCCTCGCCGTGCTCGGTCTCGAACGCCTTCCGGTGGTCGCCGACCGCAAGAGCATGCGGCTGATCGGCATCGTCTCGCGCAGCGATCTGGTCAAGCCGTCGCTCGCGCACTTCGAAGAGGAACACAAGCGGGAACGCTTCAGACGCATCGGGCCGGCGCCCACCAAGCGGCGTTTCGCGCCGGTTCGCAAAACCGGCTGAAAAAAGCCGGGATTGGCGATAGCAGAAAGGCCGAGGCCAGTGATGGCCTCGGCCTTTCCATTTGCAGGTCCCTGACGCGTTGCGCGGCAAGAAACGGCACCACCGCCCGCACTGCTGTCCGCCGTCCCCTGCTCCGTGAGAGGCATGGATCACGCTTCCCATGAGGCCCCGATCCGTACCGGACATCATCCCCAAAACCGTATAGGTACTGTACCGGCCCACCCCGATAGAATGAGCTTCATCGGTCATTCACCTTTCCGCCGCCACGGAGCCATTCATGTCTTACGTCAGTCTCAGCGCGCTGCCCGCCGGCATTCTGTTCGCGCTCGTCACGTCGATCACGCCCGGTCCGAACAACACCATGCTGCTGGCCTCGGGCGTCAATTTCGGCTTTCGCCGCACGCTGCCGCACCTGTCCGGCATCAGCGCCGGCATGGTGCTGTTGATGCTGTCGGTCGGCATCGGTCTCGGCGAGGCGTTCGTGCATTTCCCCGTGCTGTACACGGTGCTCGAAGCCGTCAGCGTCGTGTATCTGCTGTATCTGGCGTGGAAAATCGGCACCTCGGGCGAACTGAAGCTCAAGAAGGGCGAGCGCCGGCCCATGCGCTTTCACGAAGCGATCGCGTTCCAGTGGGTCAATCCGAAGGCGTGGATGATGGTGCTGACCGCGGCCACGACGATCCACCTCAGCGAGAGCTTCGGCATGAATGTCGTCGCGATGGCGGTGGTGTTCTACGTGATCGGCTTTCCGTGCATCTGCCTATGGGCGGGTTTCGGCACGGCCATGCGACAGGTGCTGTCGAATCCGAAGCGGCTGCGCATCTTCAACGTGGCGATGGCGCTGCTGCTGGTGGCCTCGCTGTATCCGATCGCGCTGAAGCTGTTCGGCCACGGCGGCTGAGCACGGCCGGCCTTCGCGGCCTAACACCGCACAACACAGCGCCGCGGTGCCGCACGTTACGGCTTTCGTAGCACGCCTCGCACTGCCACATCCGCCCGCCGCGCTCAGAACGCGCCCTGCCCGACCCGCTCGATGAAGCGCCACAATGCATCGTCGGTCGAGTACGGCGCGTTGAAGCGGAACCAGGTGCTCGGCGCGTCGTCGGGACGGAAGTAGGAACCGGGCGCGAGCCAGATGCCATGCGCGAGCGCGGCCGTCGCGACCGCGCCCGCGCGCTCGGGCTCGGGCTCGATCGGCAGGCGCGCCATCATGAAAAGCCCCGCGCGCGGCCGGTGAAAAATCTCGAGCCCGAGCGCATCGAGCCGTTCTTCGAGCGCGGCCTGCGCGAGCTTGAGCCGTTCGTTGACGGTTTCGACATGGCGCGCATAGCGCCCCTCGACCAGCACCTTGTCGACAATCCGCTCGATCGTTTCCGACGACGTCAGCCCCACCGCCATCTTCGTGCGCGCGAGTTCGCGCAGCACCGCCGTCTCGGCCACCACATAGCCGCAGCGCAGCGCGGGCGTCACCGTCTTCGAAAAGCCGCTCACGTACACCACGCGCTGCAGCCCTTCCATCGCGGCAAAAAGCGGCGCGCCCGACGGCGCGAGTTCGCGGCTCACGTCGTCCTCGATCACCCACATGCGCTCGCGCTCGGCGATCTGCAGCAAACGGAACGCGGCCGACATGCCGAAGGTCGCACCGGTCGGATTCTGCAGCGTCGTATTGACGAAGATCGCCTTCGGCTTGTGCCGCGCGACCAGCGTGTCGAGCACGTCGGTATCGATGCCGGCCGGCGTGCGCGGCACGCCATGCACGACGAGGCCGGCGAGCTTGAGGATCTGCAGCAGGTTGCAATAGCCGGGATCTTCGACGATCACCGTATCGCCCGCGCGCAGCAGCGTGCGCACGATCAGATCGAGCCCCTGCGTCGCGCCCTGGGTGAGCAGCACGTTCGTCACGTCGACGGGCAGGCCGCGCCGGTCCAGTTGTTCGGCGACGCGCTCGCGCAACGGCGCGAAACCGTACGGATGACCGTAGTCGCCGAGGCGCACGGCCGGCACCCGGCTTATCGCCCGCAACGCATGCTGCAAACCGCTTTCGTTGATCCACTCGGCCGGCAGCCAGCCGCAGCCGGCCTTGATCGGCACCGAATGGTCGGCGAACACGTCGGACAGCAGCCAGGTCGCGGTCAGGCTCGGCGGCTGCCAGTCGTCGGCGGCCGCGCGCGTGGCCGGTCCGCGCGCCGCGACGCGATAGCCGGAGCCGCGCCGCGCGACCACGAGCCCCATCGAGACGAGCCGGCCGTAGGCCTCGGTCACCGTGAAGGTGCTCAGTGCATGGCTGTGCGCGAGCTGCCGCACCGACGGCAGCAGCGCGCCCGCGCGCAGCGATTGCGCCTCGATCGCCTGCGCGAAGCCTTGCACGACCTGCTCGACGAGCGTCGGCGCGGCGCGCCGGTCGCGCTGAAGTTCCAGTTCGATCATGATGCGGGCGATGAATCCAGGCAAAAAAAACGGGCCGGGCCGGCCGGGGTGAATGGACGCTGTGGATGCGGTGCCTGAGCATTCGCGCCGTGAATCGATCGCCCACCGGAACAGTTCACGCGAATCCGCCAGCACAGTTAGCACCACACTTCGTCAACTGTTTATGCCGTCATTAAACCGCGAGCGCTACAGTTTGGCTACGCAGAAAACCCGCACCCCCACCTACTCCAAGGAAATGCCATGAACTCGCGCCCCGTCATCGACGATCTGTCGTCGTTCTGGATGCCCTTCACCGCCAACCGCCAGTTCAAGGCCGCGCCGCGCCTGCTGGAATCGGCGAAGGGCATGTACTACCGCAGCACCGACGGGCGCGAAGTGCTCGACTGCTGCGCGGGTCTATGGTGCGTGAATGCGGGTCATAGCCGCGACGAGATCGTCGCGGCGATCACCGCGCAGCTCTCGACGCTCGATTACGCGCCGACCTTCCAGATGGGTCACCCGCTCGCGTTCGAAGCGGCCGCCAAGGTCGCCGAATTGATGCCGGCCGGCCTCGACCGCATCTTCTTTACGAACTCGGGCTCCGAATCGGTCGATACGGCGCTGAAAATCGCGCTGGCCTATCACCGCGCGCGCGGCGAAGGCCAGCGCACGCGTCTGATCGGCCGCGAGCGCGGCTATCACGGCGTCGGCTTCGGCGGCATTTCGGTCGGCGGCATCTCGCCGAACCGCAAGGCCTTCTCGGGCGCGCTGCTGCCCGCGATCGACCATCTGCCGCACACGCACAACCTCGAACACAATGCGTTCTCGAAGGGCCAGCCCGCGTGGGGCGCGCATCTGGCCGAGGAACTGGAGCGCCTCGTCGCGCTGCACGATGCGTCGACGATCGCCGCGGTCATCGTCGAGCCGGTGGCCGGTTCGACCGGCGTGCTGATTCCGCCGCAAGGCTATTTGCAAAAGCTGCGCGAAATCTGCACGAAGCACGGCATCCTGCTGATTTTCGACGAGGTCATCACGGGCTTTGGCCGCCTCGGCAAAGCGACCGCGAGCGAGTGCTTCGGCGTGACGCCGGACATCATCACGCTGGCGAAGGCGATCAACAACGCGGCGATTCCGATGGGCGCGGTCGCGGCGAGCCGCGCGATCCACGATACGGTCGTGAATAGCGGCGCGCCGGGCGCGATCGAGCTGTTCCACGGCTACACGTATTCGGCGCATCCGGCCGCGGCCGCCGCCGCGATCGCGACGATCGACCTGTATCGCCGCGACAAACTGTTCGAACGCGCGGCCGGCCTCGCGCCGACGTTCGAAGCGGCCGCGCATGCGCTGCGCGGCGCGAAGCACGTGAAGGACGTGCGCAACCTCGGCCTCGTCGCGGGCATCGAGCTCGAATCGCGCGACGGCGCGCCGGGCGCGCGGGCCTACGAGGCGTTCGTCAAATGCTTCGAGGCGGGCGTGCTGATCCGCTTTACCGGCGATATCCTCGCGTTTTCTCCGCCGCTCATCATCGACGAGGAGCAGATCGCGCATCTCTTCAGGACGGTCGGCGAGGTGCTCGCGACCGTGCAGTAAGCGCGGCTCGAAACACCCTCAGCGCAAGCAGAAGCGGCGGCACGCGTTGGCGTGCCGCCGCTTTTTTTATCGCGCCTCGCGTGGATGCGCTTGTAGATGCGCATGCGATACGCGCGTTCAAACACACGTGCTCAAACACGCGGCTTCAAACGCACAGGCTCAAACAGTCTTCACGATCTTGGGCCGAAAGGCGGGATTGCCCGGCAAGTCTCCCGCCGCCTCGTTGCGCGCGGCACTCGTCGATAAATACCGCAGGCAGCATACGCGCAGAAAAGACGCGAAATTCAGCGGCTCTTCGCCGCGCAAGGCCAGCAGTTCGTCGTAGAGCTTGACGGCGAATTGCGTCGTGGTCATGTTCTCGCGGTTGGCGATTTCCTGGAGTACATCCCAGAAGAGATTTTCGAGCCGGACCGTCGTGACGACGCCATGAATGCGCAGCGCGCGCGTGCGCGACTCATAGAGGATCGGATCGGCGTTGACATAGACATTGCACATACTGTCCCTCGCAAATGATGACGTAGCGGCCCTCGCGCCGCTAAGCCAGCCCGTCAGATTTCGCGTTTGCTCATCTGCCCGGCGATATAGTCGGCCTGGCGGATCGCGAGCGTCACGATGGTCAAGGTGGGATTCTCGCCCGCGCCGGTCGTGAACTGGCTGCCATCCGAAATAAACAGGTTCGCAATGTCGTGCGTCTGCCCGAAGCGGTTGCATACGCCGTCTTCCGCTCGCGCGCTCATGCGGGCCGTGCCGAGATTATGCGTCGACGGATAAGGCGGCACGCGATACACCGTCTTCGCACCCGCCGCTTCGTACACGGCCGTGCCCTGCTTGAAGCCATGTTCGCGCATCGCCTCGTCATTGGGATGATCGTCGAAATTGACGTTGGCCACCGGCAGTCCGAACTGATCCTTCACGTCGTGATTGAGCGTAATGCGGTTGTTCGCGCGCGGCATGTCCTCGCCGACGATCCACATGCCCGCCGTGTACGGATACGCGTCCATCGCGTGCGCAAAGTCGGCGCCCCACGCACCGGGATTCAGGAACGCCGCGTAAAACGGCAAGCCGAGCGAGATGGTCTCCATATGATAGCCGCCGGCGAAGCCGCGCTTCGGATCGAAGCGCGCTTCGTCCTCGATGATGCCGGCCATCGTCGTGCCCTTGAACATCTCGACCTTGTTTTCGAACGTGGCGTAGACGGAGCCCGTCGTATGGCGCATGTAATTGCGTCCCACCTGGTCCGACGAATTGGCGAGTCCGTTCGGATAGCGGCTCGATGCCGAGGCAAGCAGCAAACGCGGCGTTTCGATCGAATTGCCCGCGACCGCCACCACGCGCGCCTTCTGGCGTTGCAGCTTGCCTTTGCCGTCGTAGTAGAGCACGGCATTCACCTTGCCGTGCGCATCGTGTTCGATGCGCGCAACGTGCGAATGCGGCCGCAATTCCATATGGCCCGTCGCCTGCGCCTTCGGAAGCTCGGTATAGAGCGTGGACCACTTCGCGCTGAAGCGGCAGCCCTGAAAGCAGAAGCCGCGTTGATAGCAGTGGCTGCGATCGTCGCGATTCACGCTGTTGATCGCCATATGCCCGGTGTTGCATTGGCGATAGCCGACCTTGGTCGCGCCCGCGAACATCACCTTGAAATTATTGTTGCCCGGCAGGCCCGGCCAGCCGTTCGTGCGCGTCACGCCCATCTTCTTCTCGGCGCGGTCGTAGTACGGATCGAGATCCTCGCGCGTCACGGGCCAGTCGAGCAGCGTCGCGCCGTCGATGACGCCATAGGTCGTGCGCGCCTTGAATTCGTGCGGCTGGATGCGCAGGCTCGCGCCGGCCCAGTGCGTGGTCGTGCCGCCGACCGTCTTGCAGATCCACGCGGGCAGGTGGGGGAAATCGCGCGCCACGCGCCAGCTGCCCGAGGCCGTGCGCGGATCGAGCCAGGAGAGCAGATGGAACGCATCCCACTCTTCCGTTTTGAAATCGGCCGGCGTGTTGTGCGCGCCCGCTTCGAGCACGACCACGTCGATGCCCTTCTGCGCGAGTTCGTTCGCGAGCGTGCCGCCGCCCGCGCCGGAGCCGATGATGACGACCACGTTGCTGTCGTCGAGCGAAAAGCGTGTGCTGCCTTGTGTCGTTGCCACGTTGGGTCTCCCGATGTCACGCCGCCGGAACCGGGCCGCTGTCCTCGGCGGGCGGCTCGGGCAGCCACGCGAGATTGTTGAAGCCCTTGAACAGATAACCGCCGTCGCCCTCGCTCGCGCCATAGCCGAAATGTTGATACGCGAGCGTGCTGCTGTAGATCGACACCACGGCCGTGCCGCGCACCGTTTCGAAGAACGGCGTGCCCGCGAGGGCGGCGACGTCGCTGGCCTGCGCCTCGGCCGCCTGCTTTGTCCAGTCTCCGCCGGGGGCTTTTTTATCGAGCGCTGTCACGCCGTCGGCCAGTTGCTTGCGCACGGCCGCGTCGTGCTGCGCCTTGGCGTCGAGGTCCTTGACCGCGAGCGCATAGACGGCATCGTCGAGCGTCTTGTGCGGATAGAGTTGCTTCGTCAGCGCCAGCAGCACGGCGCCCTGATGCGTGTCGAGATGCTTGAGTTCGAGCGCCCAGACGCGGCTCGGCGCGAACATCGCCAGCGAGGAAGATACCGCGAGCGTGCCGATCAGAATGCCCGTGCCCTTGAGCCATTCGCGGCGCGTAAGCGCGATGCGCGCACGCGTCCCACTCGCCGCTTGCGCGTCGAGGGCAATATCGATGGTCTTGCCTGTCATCGTCGTCTCCTTCCATGTTGGCGCGCGGACTGTGGGCATCCTTGCGCGCGGGCGGGTGCCGGACTAGCGATAGTGTCCGTGCTTCTCCAGCACCTCGATCTTGTAGCCGTCCGGGTCTTCGATAAAGAAGTAGCGCGCAAGCAATTCGCCCGCGTCGTTTTTAAACTCGCGCAGGTCCTTGGGCGCGAAGCCGAGACCGAGCAGGCGTTCGCGCTCCGCGTGCGTGTCGTCGACCACGACGGCGACGTGGCCGTAGCCGTCGCCATGCGTGTACGGCGTCTCGCGGCCTTTGTTCCAGGTGAGTTCGATTTCGGCATCGGCTTCGCCGTTGCGCAGATAGACGAGCGAGAAGTCGTCGAAATCGAGCCGATGGCTCGGCGTCATGCCGAGCACGGTCTCATAGAAAGCGAGCGAGCGCTCCAGATCGCGCACGCGAATCATCGTGTGGATAAGCTTGGCCATATCCCTCTCCGTCAGTGTGCGATGCGCGAGCCGGGCCGCGTGAGGCACTGCGCGAGCCGATTCGCGCCGGTCACGGAATCAAATGTAGCGACCCCAACTGCCGCTGAGGTAATACGCGGCTAAATCCATGCCAGGGATTACACGGAGTCGTGTCCACATTTGCGAGGCGCGCGCGATGCGGTTTGCGCAGAACCGTGTGTAAAGTGATACCTGAAGTGATGCCTGATCTGGCCGACCGCCGGGTATGGGATCAGAATAGGCGATGAAGAGTTAACTCAGGTCGATCGCTTTGCATGGTGCATGGAATCGGAGTCGGCGCTGAAGCGCCAACTCAGGTCGACCGCTTTGAGGAGACGTTCATGAAGAGTCCCACCGTTCGCGCGGGTGCGCATATCGAGGGCGTGCACTGGGTCGCCGAATATGCCGAAGACGTCCACGAAATTCGCGTGTTTCGCGAAGGGCAGGAAGTGGACGTGCACGACGCGCCGGCCACGCTATTCGGCGACGAGGCCAGCGCGGGCTCGAAAAGCACCGCCGATCATCGTGCGATGGAAGCGGCCGTGCTCGCCTATCTGAAGCACTTCGTCATGGAGCACGACGCGGAAGAGTAGCTGGCGGCGGCCTTCGGTGTCGTGAAGCGTGCAGGCCGCCGGTATTTTCAAGCCGCCAGCCCTTAGTCCGCTACTCCGCCGGCCGCAGCTTCTTCACCTCGGCATCCGACGGCTGCACGCTCGCGCCGTCGATATACCGGTACGACGTCATCACGCCCTTGCCGTCCTTCAGCGCCGTCACGCCGACATACGCGCCCATGGTCGACTGGTTGTCCTGCGGACGGAACATGATCGGCCCGAACGGCGTCTGCACATTAAGCCCCTTGAACGCGGCGGCCAGCTTGTCGGAATCGACCGAGCCGGCCTTTCGAATCCCGTCCGCGATCGACATCATCGCCGTATAGCCGACCACCGAACCGAGCCGCGGATAATCGTGGAAGCGCGCCTGATACGCCTCGACGAATTTTTTATTGGCGGCCGTATCGATCGAATACCACGGATAACCGGTCACGATCCAGCCGCTCGGCGCTTCGGCCCCGAGCGGATCGAGATAGTCGGGCTCGCCGGTCAGCAGCGAAACGACCGCGCGATCCTTGAAGAGCCCTCGCGTATTGCCCTCGCGCACGAACTTGCCGAGGTCCGCGCTGAACAGCACGTTGAAGATCGCGTCGGGCTTCGCATCGGCAATCGCCTGGGTTACGGCGCCCGCGTCGATATTGCCGAGCGGCGTGGCCTGTTCGACGACGAACTGCACATCGGGCTGCGCGGCCGTCAGCAGTTTCTTGAAGGTCGCCACCGCCGACTGCCCGTACTCGTAGTTCGGGTAGACGAGCGCCCAGCGCTTCTTCTTGAGCTTCGCCGCTTCCGGCACGAGCATCGCAACCTGCATATAGGTCGACGGACGCAGACGGTACGTGTATTGATTGCCGTCGGCCCAGACGATCTTGTCGGTCAGCGGTTCGGCGGCGAGGAAGAACATCTTCTTCTGCTTCGCAAAGTCGGTGAGCGCGAGGCCCGTATTCGACAGATAACCGCCGAACAGCAGTTGCACCTGCTCGCGCGCAATCAGCTCCTGCGCAACGCGAATCGTATCGCCGGGGTTGCCGTTGTCGTCGCGCGAAATCACTTCGAGCGGCTTGCCGAGTACGCCGCCCGCCGCGTTCACCTGTTCGAGCGCGAGAGTCCAGCCGTTGCGGTAGGGTCCGAGAAAGGCGGGTTGCGCCTTGTAGCTATTGATCTCGCCGATTTTGATGGTCTGCTGTGCGCTCGCGCCGAATGCGGCAAACGAGCACGCGGCCGACACCATGAGGCGAGAGATCCATCCTGCGCGCGTGGTCATGCGTTTCTCCGTGGTCTGAAGGATTGCGGGTTTTTCCGGTATTCGAGTGGCGGGCGGCGCGGCAACCGAGGCGATACTCGCCGCAACAAGCCGGCATCGTATCGTATCGCTTCATACGCGCATTCATACGCCGACTCATACGCTTAGACATGCACGCCTGACCGTATCGTTTTGCGCAAGCTCGCCGAGTGTGCCGCCGAAACGAATCTGCCCTTTTTCAAGCACGTACGCGCGATCGCTGACCAGTTCGGCGAAGTGAAGATTCTGTTCGGATAACAGAATAGAGAGTCCCTCGCGCTTCAGTTCGAGAATCATGTTCGCCATCTGCTCGACGATCACGGGCGCGACGCCTTCGGACGGTTCGTCGAGCAACACCAGGTAAGGATTGCCCATCAGCGTGCGCGACACCGTGAGCATCTGCTGCTCGCCGCCGCTCATCTGTCCGCCCGGGCGCTTCGGCATTTCGCCGAGATTCGGAAAGAGGCGAAACAGCTTGTCCGGCGTCCATTGCGGCGCGCCTTCGCGCGGCGGCTGGCGGCCCGTATCGAGATTTTCCATCACGCTCAGATCGGCGAATAGGCGGCGGTCCTCGGGCACGAAGCCGACGCCCATGCGCGCGATCCGGTGCGGCGGCAGCGCGCCGATATTCTGGCCGCGAAACGTCACTTCGCCGCGACGGCGCGGCAGCAACCCCATGATCGCTTTCATCGTCGTCGATTTACCCGCGCCGTTGCGGCCGAGCAGCGCGACGACTTCGCCGCGGCCGACTTCGAGATCGACGTCGAACAGGATATGCGCGCGGCCATAGAACGCGTTGAGGCCGGCCACCTTCAGCATCGGTTCGCTCATTGCCGTGCCCCTTCGTCTCGACCGTGGCCGTTCGCGCCACCTGCCGCGTGAAGCAACGGCGCCTGCGGGCGGAACGTCTTGCCGGTGCCGAAATAGACTTCCTGCACGCGTGCGTCGTTGCGGATCGTCTGCGCATCGCCCTCGGCGATCAGCTTGCCGCGCGCGAGCACGATCATGCGATCGGCGTAGGCAAACACCACGTCCATGCTGTGCTCGGTAAACAGCACGCCGATCCCGTTCTCGATAACAAGCCGTTTGGTCAGCGCCATCAATTCATGACGCTCCTGCGGCGCCATGCCGGCCGTCGGTTCGTCCATCAGCAACAGCTTTGGACGATTCGCGAGCGCGATCGCGAGCTCGACGCGCTTCACGTCGCCATACGCGAGCACGCCGCATGCGCGGCTCGCGTGCGCGGTCATGCCGACCTGTTCGAGCAGTGCGAACGCTTCGTCGGCATAACGCGAGCGCGCCGGCCTCCATATACTGAAGGTCTTTTTCTCGCGCGACACGAGCGCCATCTGCACGTTTTCGAGCACGGTCATCGAATTGAACGTAGCGGCAATCTGGAACGTGCGGCCCACGCCAAGCCGCCAGATATCGCGCGGACGCATGCCGACCAGCTCGTGACCGTCGAGAAGAATCGAGCCCGACGATGGCGGCAACTGTCCGTTGACCATGTTGAAGCAGGTCGATTTGCCGGCGCCATTGGGCCCGAGCAGCGCCAGCAGCTGACCGGCTTCGAGAGCGAAGGAAACGTCGTCGACGGCCTTGACGCCGCCGAACGATTTCGACAGGCCGCTCACGCGCAGCAGACTCATAGGCCCTCCTTGAGCGCTTCGGTGCGCTGCGCGGGCGACGTGCCGCCGCTATTTTCATCGGTATGATCGAGGCCCCCGTCGCCGAAACGCTCGCGAACGAAGCCGACCATGCCCTGCGGAAACGCGATCACGAGCAGCAGGATCGCGACGCCGAGCAGCGCCTGCCAGTAGTCGGTCTGCCGCGCGACCGTATCCTGCAACCAGGTGAATACGGCCGCGCCGACGAGCGGCCCGCTCAGCGTTTGCAGGCCGCCGAGCAGCACCATCACGAGACCGTCGACCGAACGGCTCACGCTGATGACGTCCGGCGAAATAGTGCCCTTCGAGAACGCATACAGCGAACCGGCGAGCCCGCAGAACAGCGCCGCGATCACGAACGCGGCCCACTGCACGCGCCTGGCATCGATGCCGATCGCCTCGGCGCGCAGCACGGAATCGCGCGACGCGCGCATCGCATAGCCGAGCGGCGAAAACAGCATGCGGCGCAACAGCCACACACCGAGTCCGGCACAAACGAGCGTCAGGTAATAGTAGGCAAGCGGCGACGCCAGCCAGTTCGACGGCCATAAGCCGAGCACGCCGTTGCTGCCGCCCGTTACGTCGTCCCACTGGAATACGACGGACCAGACGATCTGCGCGAACGCGAGCGTGAGCATCGCGAGATAGACGCCCGAGAGGCGCACGCAGAACCAGCCGAATACAAGCGCGCCAAGCACGGCAAGCAGCGGGCCGAGCAGCAGCGCGGCTTCCATCGGCAGATCGAGCACCTTGAGAAACAGCGCGGCGCCGTATGCGCCGAGCCCGAAATACGCGGCATGGCCGAATGAATGCATGCCGCCCGGCCCCATGATGAAATGCAGGCTCGCCGCGAACAGCACCGCGATCAGGACTTCGACAAGCAGCACCGGCATATACGGAAACGCCCCGGCCGCGAGCGGCGCAAGCGCGAGAACCAGCAACACGAGCGCGGCGAGCCACTTCACGCGCCTGCTCGCGGGACGCAGCGGCGCTTCCGGCGCGCCCATGCCGCGCACCGCGACGCTCGCGCGGCCGAGCAGTCCCCACGGCCGCACGACAAGCACGACCGCCATCACGACAAACTCCGCGACGAGCGTAAAACGGCTCAGCGACAAGCCGATGCCGAACAGCGTCACATGGCCGATGCCGATGCATAGCGCCTTGATTTCGGCGATCAGCAGCGCCGCGATAAACGCCCCCGGAATCGAACCCATGCCGCCGACCACGACGACCACGAACGCATTGCCGATCGTCTCGAGATCGAGCGACAGGTTCGCCGACATGCGCGGCCCTTGCAGCGCGCCGCCGAGCCCAGCGAGAAACGCGCCGATGAAAAACACGCCGGTAAACAGCCACGCCTGGTTGATGCCGAGCGCGCCGAGCATCTCGCGGTCCTGCGTCGCGGCGCGCACGAGCGTGCCCCAGCGCGTGCGCGTCAACGCATACCAGAGCAGCAGCAGCACCAGCGGACCGATGACGATCAGCGCGATATCGTAGGTCGGCAGCGGATGGCCGAGAAAATCGACCGCGCCCGCGAGATGCGGCGCGCGCGGGCCGAACAGATCGTCGGGGCCCCACAGCCAGAGCGCGGCATCGCGAAAGATCAGCACGAGCGCGAATGTCGCGAGCAGATGGAATAACTCGGGTGCCTGATAGATACGCCGCAGCACCACGATTTCGACGAGCGCGCCGAGCACCGCGACCGCCAGCGCGGCAGCCAGCACCGACAGCCAGAAGCCCGCCACCGTATGGCCGAAGCGGCTCGCGATGCTGTACGCGACGTAAATCCCGATCATATAGAACGAGCCATGCGCAAAGTTGACGATGCGCGTTACGCCGAAGATCAGCGACAGGCCGGCGGCAACGAGAAACAGCGTCGAGGCATCGGCAAGTCCGTTGACCAGTTGTACCAGCAGATTCGAAAGCATTGCGACCCTCGGCGGCCAGCCGAAAGGCGTGCGAGCGGCGGGCGCGTCGGCACGGTCGGCGGGCGTTGCAGCGCGTGCGGCACCATGCGCCCGCGTCAAAGGCAGGACACTACCAGTGAATCATCCCGCATCACAACCCACACAAAATCTACGCCGAAGCGAACGGGCGTGCAGTGTGTGGCGGCGCATAAAAAAACGCGCGCCGGACAACATTCCGGCGCGCGTTCTTTAATCAGCGAAAAATGGCGATGCGGCTTGCGATACGCTTAAGGCTTTGCCGCCGCCGCGGCATCGTCTTCGCGGAACAGCTTGTCGGCGAGATGGAACGCCGAATTGGCCGCCGGCACGCCGCAATAGATCGCGCTCTGCATCAGCACTTCCTTGATCTGATCACGCGTCACGCCGTTGTTCTTCGCGGCGCGCAGATGCAGCGCGAGTTCTTCGTTGCGGTTCAGCGCGACCATCATCGCAATGGTCAGCAGGCTGCGCGTATGGCGCGGCAGGCCATCGCGCGTCCAGATCTCGCCCCATGCATAGCGCGAGATAAAGTTCTGGAATTCTTCGGTCAGCTCGGTGCGATTCGCAAGCGAGCGGTCGACGTGCGCATTGCCGAGCACTGCGCGGCGCACGCCTATTCCGGCTTCGTAGCGGTCTTCGTCGTTCATTTCGTCTCCGTCAGGAAGTCGAGTACGGTCTTCGTGAAAGCGTCGGCCTTCTCGATGTTGGAAATATGCGAGGCGTCGAGTTCGACATAGCGCGCGCCCGGAATCGCCTGGGCGAGTTCGCGGCCTTGCGCGGGCGTCGCGGCAACGTCGTGCGTGCCGCTGATGACGAGCGCCGGCAGCCTGATGCCGGGCGCTTCGGGGCGCAGGTCGGTCGCGTCGATCGCGTCGCAGTTCGATGCATAGCCTTCCTTGTCGGTATGCACGAACACGTCGCGGATCATCGCCAGCACGATCGGCTCACGCTCGATAAAGTCAGCCGTAAACCAGCGCGGCAGCACCGCGTCGGCCAGCGCGAGCATGCCTTCGTTGCGGGCCTTCGCGGCGCGCGGCACCCACACTTCCGGCGAGCCGATGCGCGCGGCCGTATTGCACAGCACGACGCGCTCGAAGCGGTCGCCATAACGCGCGGCAAGACCGACGCCGGTCAGGCCGCCCATCGACACGCCGCAAAAATGCGCGCGCGCGATCTTCAGCGTATCCATCAGGCCGATCACGTCACCGGTCAGTTGCTCGATCGTGTACGGCCCCTTCGGCGCTTCCGAATGGCCGTGGCCGCGCGTGTCGTAGCGCAGCACGCGGAAATGCTTCGACAACGCCGCGACCTGCGGCGTCCACATGGACAGATCGCTGCCGAGCGAATTCGACAGCACGATCCACGGCGCGTGGCCGTGACGGTCGCCGTCGATGCGGTAATGAAGCTCGGTGCCGTTGACTGCGGCGTAGGGCATGCCGGTTACTCCTTGGAATGGGCGCGCTGCGCGCGCGTGGAATGAAGCGCCAGCGCCGCGTCCACATATGCGTGCGCCTGGCCGACGTATTGAGCGGGGTCGAGCAGCGCTTGCAGGCGCTCGGCCGAAAGATGGGCGGTGACGTCCGCGTCGGCGGACAGCACCTCGTACAGCGTCTTGCCGTCGCGGATCGCCGCCTTCGAGGCGCGCTCGACCAGATGGTGCGCGTCGAGCCGGCCGATCGAATCGCCGAGCGCGAGCATGACCGCTTCGCCGAGAATCAGGCCGTGCGTGACGTCGAGATTCGCAGCGAGACGCGTCACGTTCACATTCAGGCCGGCGGCGATCTGCTCGATATTCGCGAGCGCGCCGCCCGCGAGGCGCGCGAGGTCCGGCAGCGCGTCCCATTCGGCCTGCCAGCCGCCGAGCGCGCGTTCGTGCTCCTGCACCATGCCCGCGAACACGGTCGAGACGAGTCCCGGCGCGCGCGTCGCGGCGGTCAGCACGGCCGCGCAGCCGACCGGGTTGCGCTTGTGCGGCATGGTCGACGAACCGCCCTTGCCGGCCGCGGCCGGTTCTGCAAGCTCGTCGATTTCGGTCTGCATCTGTAGCGAGATATCGCGTGCGATCTTGCCGAGCGTGCCGATCAGCATGCCGAACAGCGCTGCCGTTTCGGCGATGCGATCGCGCTGCGTATGCCACGGCAAGGTCGGTACGGCAAGGCCGAGTTCCTTCGCGAGCGCTTGCGTAACCTGCGGCGCCGCCTCGCGCAGACTCGCGAGCGTGCCGGCCGCGCCGCCGAATTGCAGCACGAGCACGCGCTCGCGCAATGCATCGAGCCGCTCGCGATGACGCAGCAGCGCGTCGAGCCATTGCGCGAACTTGAGGCCGAGCGTGATCGGCAGCGCCTGTTGCAGCCATGTGCGGCCGATCATCGGCGTCGCGCGATGGGTGGCCGCGAGTGTCGCGACCGCGTCGCAGGTGGCTTGCAAACCGCTGTCGAGCAGATCGAACGTGTCGCGCAGTTGCAGCACCGTCGCCGTATCGATAATGTCCTGGCTCGTCGCGCCCCAGTGCACGTATTTGCCGGCTTCGGCATCGGCGGCCTTGACGCGCGCGGTCAGTTGCTTGACGAGCGGAATCGCGAGATTGCCGCCGAGCGCGGCATCGCGCGCGAGCGCGTCGGCGTCGAGCTGGTCGGCCTGGCAGGCCGCCTCGATCGCGGGCACGGCGGTGTGGGGAATGACATGATGGGCGGCCGAAGCGCGCGCGAGCGCGGCTTCGACGTCGAGCATCCGTTGCAGCGTGGCACGCGGCGCCCAGATGTCGTTCATCGGCTGCGTGCCGCAAAGAAGGCCAGTCAGACGGGCGCTGGAGTCGAGCATGGTGACGTCGGGTTCGAGGGAATCGGGGATGAAGAATGAGCGTGGCGCGCAACGGCTCAACGTTGACGCGAGCCGGCGCGCTTGCCGCAGTTGCAATCTCCGGCTGCGCACGTCATGTCGTGCTTCGCGCTCACGCTCACGCTCGCCCGGCGCAGGGCCGCATCAGGTGGCCTGACACGCCGGTTCGCACGATTGCGCGTCGCCGTGTATTTTGCGCCAAACGCGGCGGGCATGGCGCCGAAATTGCCGGGCCGGCGCCAACGAAGAGTTTGCTCCATCGGCGCCGGCCCTGTCGCACCACTCAGCCAGCCATCAGGCCGCGCGCGCGGACTGCGTGCCGTCGGTCATCGGCACGCCGGTCAGCTTCACCAGCTCGTCGAAGCCGATATCCGAGAAGATCTCGCGCACCACGAGGCCTTCCTTCGCCACGTCGATCATCGCGAGGTCCGTATAGATACGGGTCACGCAGCCGACACCGGTAACCGGGTACGAGCACTCGGCGGCGATCTTGCTTTCGCCCTGCTTGGTCAGGTGCTCCATCATCACGTAGACCTGCTTCGCGCCGATCGCGAGGTCCATCGCGCCGCCGACAGCCGGAATCGCGTCGGGTGCGCCGGTGTGCCAGTTCGCGAGGTCGCCCTTCGCCGACACCTGGAACGCGCCGAGCACGCAGAAGTCGAGATGGCCGCCGCGCATCATCGCGAACGAATCGGCGTGGTGGAAATAGGCGCCGCCCGTCAGCAGCGTAACGTGCTGCTTGCCGGCGTTGATCAGTTCGTCGTCTTCCTCGCCCTTCGCCGGTGCCGGGCCCATGCCGAGCAGACCGTTTTCGCTGTGCAGGAAGATTTCCTTGTCGGTGGCGAGGTGGTTCGCCACCAGCGTCGGCACGCCGATGCCGAGGTTCACGTAAGCGCCTTCAGGAATATCCTGGGCAACGCGCTTGGCCATTTCATCGCGGGTCAGTTTCTTCATGTCGGTCTCCGAATCAGGCAGCAGCGTCGTGAGGATTGGGCGTCGGGGCATGCACCGCTTGCGGCACTTCGATCACGCGTTGCACGAAAATGCCCGGCGTGACGATTTCTTCCGGGTCGAGGCCGCCGAGCGGCACGACCTGCGAGACCTGCACGATCGCGGTTTTCGCCGCGCTCGCCATGATCGGGCCGAAGTTGCGCGCCGTCTTGCGGTAGATCAGGTTGCCCCAGCGGTCGCCCTTGTACGCCTTGATCAGCGCGAAGTCCGCATGCAGCGGCGCTTCGAGCACATAGTGGCGGCCGTCGATCAGGCGCGTTTCCTTGCCTTCGGCGAGCTTGGTGCCGTACGCGGTCGGCGTGAAAAAGCCGCCGATGCCGGCGCCCGCCGCGCGGATGCGCTCGGCGAGATTGCCTTGCGGCACGAGTTCGAGTTCGATTTCGCCGGAGCGATAGAGCGCATCGAACACATACGAATCGCTCTGGCGCGGGAACGAGCAGACGATCTTGCGCACGCGCTTGGTCTTCAGCAGCGCGGCGAGGCCGATGTCGCCGTTACCGGCGTTGTTGTTGACGATGGTCAGGTCGCGCGCGCCTTGCTCGATAAGCGCGTCGATCAGCTCCGACGGCATCCCTGCCGTGCCGAAGCCGCCGATCATGACGGTCGCGCCGTCGTGGACATCGGCGACCGCCGACTGCAGTGACTCGAAAATCTTGTTGATCATGTCGAATTTCCTTTGGGGGCACTACGTGCCGCCGAGCGTACCGCCGTAACCGGCAAGGCTCGCGCGGAACAGTCTCCGGGCATGCTGGCGACGGCTCGCGACGTTGGGAGCGGGCTGGCGCCTTCGGTTCGTTCACCGTCGATTTGTTCGTTGTATGAACAGTGATTCGTTTAGCGAACGATTCGGCGATTATGGTTGCCCTTGGGCCGCATTGTCAAGGCAGGGAAATCCCCTTCATCATAGGTCGCGGCACGTGACAACGCGCGCTTCGCGGCGCGCGAAAAAACCGCCAACGGCTATTCCCAGTATGCTTACGGGAGATTTTTCAACTACCCTTTATAGCGATACGGAATAGGCACAAACGAGCCGCACCCGTGCCCGCCCGACCGCCCGCCCGCCCCGCAAGCCGATAACGAGCCGAGCATGTCCGAGACACCGCTGGATCTGAACCTGATCCCCTACCTCGTCGCGATGGAAGACACGCGCAACGTGAGCCGCGCCGCCGAGCAGCTCGGCGTGAGCCAGCCGCGCGTCAGCACCGCGCTCGGCCGGCTGCGCGAATACTTCGACGATCCGCTCTTCGTGCGCACCTCCAAAGGCATGGAGCCGACGCCGCGCGCGCTCGCGATCCTGCCCGCCGCGCGCGACGCGCTCCTGCGCATCGAGAAAGGCATGCTCGACGTGCAGGACTTCGAGCCGGCCACCAGCACCCATACGTTTTCGATCGCGCTGTCCGACGTCGGCGAAATCGTGTTTCTGCCGCGGCTTCTGCAACTGTTCGCCGAGCGCGCGCCGTGCGCGAATCTGCGCTCGGTCACGCTGTCGCCGTCGCAGGTGGAGCGCGGGCTCGAATCGGGCGACGTCGATCTCGCGGTCGGCTATTTCCCGGACCTCGCGGGCAATAACTTTTTCCAGCAGCGGCTTTTCACGCACCGCTTCATCTGCCTGATGCGCAGCGGCCATCCGCTCGCGAAGGCGCCGCTCACGCTCCAGCAGTACGTGGCCTCGGGCCACGCGGTCGTGCGCTCCGAGGGACGCAGCCAGGAAGTGCTCGAACAGTATCTGGCGAAAAAGCGCATCAACCGCCGCGCGGTGCTCGAAACGCCGCACTTCATGAGCCTGCCGTTTATCCTCGCGCGCACCGACCTGCTCGCGACGGTGCCGCACGCGATCGGCTTCGCCTATGTCTCGGAGCATGCGTCGATCATGCTGGTCGAACCGCCGCTACCGTTGCCGCGCTTCGATCTGCGGCAGCACTGGCATCGCAAGTTTCATAACGATCCGCGCGGCACATGGCTGCGTGGCGTGGTCTCCGAGCTCTTCAACGACGCGATGGACGAATGGCCGAAGTAAGCGTGCCGCTTCGCACGCGGGCGCGCGGCAATCGACGCGGTTCCCTCGCGCGCCCTGACCGCCGCCGGGAACTTCGACACCTTTGCGCGCAAACATGGAACAATGGCCGCAGTGACTGACCCCGCGCGCCACGCGCAGCGTCGCCGCGCGATCCAGGAGGAACGACGCATGACCAGCAGCAAGGCAAAAAAGACCAAAACCGCAGCGGCCGAGCCCCGCCCGAGCCGCGAAGAAGCTGAAGCCGCCGTGCGCGTGCTGTTGCGCTGGGCCGGCGACGATCCGCGCCGCGAAGGGCTGCTCGACACGCCCGCGCGCGTGGTCCGCTCGTACGAGGAGTTCTTCGCGGGCTACCAGACCGATCCGCGCGAAATCCTCGCCCGCACCTTCTCCGAAGTGGACGGCTACGACGAAATGATCGTGCTGAAGGACATCCGCTTCGAAAGCTATTGCGAGCACCATATGGTGCCGATCATCGGCCGCGCGCACGTCGCCTATCTGCCGCAGCATCGCGTGGTGGGCATCTCGAAGCTCGCGCGGCTCGTCGATGCATTCGCGAAGCGTCTGCAGATCCAGGAAAAGATGACCGTGCAGATCGCCGATACGCTGAACGACGTGCTGCAACCGGCCGGCGTCGGCGTGATTCTCGAAGCCGCGCACCAGTGCATGTCGACGCGCGGCGTGCATAAGGCCGGCGTCACGATGGTCACCTCGCGCATGCTCGGCACGTTCCGCACCGATCCGTCGACGCGCCGCGAGTTTCTGTCGATCGTCGGCAGCCCCGGCGGAATGGCGGTGCCGAATACGTGAGCGGGATCAGGGCTCGAGACTTCTTCCGAACGCCCGAGCCTTGCCTTGCGGGCCGTCGCGGCCCCTGACGCTGGACACCGAAGCTGGCCGCTGAAGCCGGTCAAGTGAAGCCGGCCAGGGCCAGCCGCCCCGGCAGCATCGGCCCAACCGCAGGAACAGGAGCGCCTCAATTGGTAGAGCTTCCGTCGTCGGCGATTTCCACCTGGGGCGGCGCAATCGTATTCGCCAATGTCTTGCTGACGCGCCTCGGCATGCCGATTCCCGCGGTCCCGGTGCTGCTGTTCGCGGGCTCGGCGATCGCCGCCGGCACGTTGTCGTTCTGGCCGGTGCTCGGCGCGGCCGTGCTCGGCGCAGTGCTCGGCGACGGCGCCTGGTTCGCCGCGGGCCGTCTCTATGGCCGCAAGCTGCTGGCGGCGCTCGGCCGTCTGTCGCCGGCCGTCGATACGCGGCTCGAGATGGCGCGCTCGCTCTTCGAGCACTATGGCGTGCCGCTCGTGTCGATCTCGAAGTTCGTACCGGGGCTCGGCCTCATCACCCCGCCGCTGATGGGCACGACCGCCGTCGATGCCCGTATCTACGCGCTCTGGGATGTCATGAGCGCGCTCGGCTGGGCGACGTTCTGGCTGCTGGGCGGCGCGGCGGTCCAAAGAGAGCTGCATATGCTGCGCGCATTCGTCGAATCGCGCGGCGGCACGCTCGCCGATCTCCTGCTCGCCGCGGCGCTCGCGTATCTGCTGTATCGCCTGTATGCGCGCGACCGTGGGCGGCGGCTCGCGCGCGCAGCCTCGCTGCAAGCCTCGGTGCAGTCATCCATGCAACCCGCGCGGCCCGCGCCGAAAATCGCGCGCGGCTGGCGCCGCATGGCGCCGTCGCAAGTCTTCGATGCCCGGCCCGGCGCGCCGCTGCTCGACTCGACGCACGGCATCCCCGGCGCGCTCGCGCTCGATCCGCATTCGCCCGAGCAGCTCGACGGCGCGCTGCGTACGCACGACATGGTGATCTACTGCATCTGCCCGGACAGCGCGACCGCGCTCGACGTCTCGCAACGGATGCGCAGCAACGGCTATACGCGGATTCGAGCGCTACGCGGCGGGCTCGACGCATGGCAGCGGCGCGGCTTTCCGGTCGGCTTGCCGGCGCATAAGGAGGGACAGATTGCGGCGGCCACGAAGATGCCGCGCTCGCGCGGCGACACGCAGGATGCGATCACGCTGCGCGGTTTCGCGCCACGCAGCGCGCCGCGTGTAAGCCGCGTCAGGGCAAGTTGAAGCGGAGTCAGGCGGGGGTAAAGCAAGGTCAGGCGGGCTCAAGCAGGCTCACACAGGCTCAAGCGGATTGAAGCGGCTTCAAGCGCATCGAGGCGCACCGCGCCGCACGGCGGCAATCGCGAAGCCACGCCGCACGGCCACGACGACGCAAGCGCCGCACCGGCGCCGCTTCAGCCCCGCATGCGCTTTGCTTTGCGCCACATGCCTTGCCGCACAAAGCACCGATACCTACGTCCCCTGCGTCGCCGCGCACTCGTCCCATTGCGCCGATCTCGTGCGATTGCGTCCCTGCTCCTTGGCGATATACAACTGCTGATCGGCGGTAGCCAGCAATTCGAGCGCGCTGCCGCCATGCGCGGGCATCGCGCTCGCGCAACCGACGCTCACCGTCACTGCAAGCGGCGTATCGTGCCCGCGCTCGATCGCCAGGCTTGCCACCTTGCGGCGAATCTGCTCGGCAACCTCGAAGGCGCCCTGCGCCGTCGTGTCCGGCAGCAGCACCACGAACTCCTCGCCGCCATAGCGCGCGACCAGATCGGCCGGGCGCCGCGCAACCGACGAGATGCAACGGGCCACCGCGATCAGCGTTTCGTCGCCGCTCGCATGACCATAGGTATCGTTGAAGCGCTTGAAGTGATCGATATCGACAAACAGCACCGACAACGGCTGCTGCTCGCGCCGCGCGCGTCCCCATTCTTCGTCGAGCCGTTTGTCGAGCACGCGGCGATTGCTGAGCCGCGTCAGCGGATCGGTCGCGGCAAGCCGCACCAGCGCGGCCTGCGCGCGCTGCTTGTCGCGCAATGCAAACGCCAGCAGCCACGACACGAAAACGAAGACGCCGCCGAATACGAACGTCAGCGCAACGGCAATCTCGGTGCGGTGCCGCCACGGTTCGAGCACGTCGTCGACGGCAGGCGCCACCACCGCGATCAGCGGCGTGCCCGGTACATGCGCGTAGCTATAGATGCGGCGCACGCCGTCGACGGCCGCGACCGACAGATAGGTCCCGGCATCGTGCGTCGCCATCGTCTGAAAGGAGAGCGACTTCGCGATGCTCGCGCCGATATCGCGCGCGACAAACGGCTTGCGCGCAAGCAGCGTGCCGTCGCTCATCGCGATAAACACCGAGCCCTGTTTGCCGGGATCGACGCGATCGATCAGATGCTGGAAATACTCGATGCGAATCGCGATCAGCGCGATACCGGCAAAGCCGCCCTGCTCGTCGTTGATGCGCCGCGTCAGCGCAATCGACAGTTTGTTGTCGCGCAGCCGCGAGCGGTAAGGATGCGAGAAAAACAGGCCGGCCGCCGGATTGCGCTGCTGCGCCTGAAAATAATCGCGGTCGTCGAGACGAACCGCGGGGTGGGCGTCGTCGTATTGCGCGACCATGACTGCGCCATTGGCGCCGATCAGATAGGCGCCGCCGAGATAGGGCGCGGTGGTCGCGCGCTCGAACAGCAGCGAGCGCCGCACCTTGACGGGCAATGCCGAGATAACCGGATTGCGCGCGCCGTCCACCATCGATTGCAGCGACAGGTCGTAGATTTCGACGTTGCGCGCGAGATCGGCGGAAATGATCGAGACGAGATTGCGCGAGGTCTGCCGCGCATGATCGAGCGTTTCGGTGCGGCCCGCGTCGAGCGTCAATAGCGTCAGCACCGCCATGAGCGTGGCGACCAGCGTGCCCGCCACGCCGGCGAGCCATGGCCGGTTGCCGAGGTAGCGCGTCATGGCGGCCCTGCCGAGATGAAACATCGTATGCAACCGCCACAGCAGCGTCCGCCATGCCACGCTCATCAACTCTCCTTTCGCGGACGATCCCGCCGCGGCGTCGTTGCGCTGCGGCCTACACCCCGGTCATGCTTCGAATCTGGCAGGCCCGCGCGGCGTCGGCGAGCCGAACTGCGTCGCACTGCATCGCACTGCGTAAGCGCGTGCGATCAGCGCAGCAATCCGGCCACCGCGCGCAAATGGCGCTTGCGCTCCTTATCGAGCCACTGCAGCGCGCCGTCGAAATCGCCGGCGCCGGCCAGCAATGCGGCATTGTCGCGCAACAGCGCCTCGCTTGCGACCGTGTCGTTCAGCTCGCCGAAGCATTTCTGGATGCGCTTTAAACGCTTGAGCGTGCGCTTCTGGCCGCCCTTCAGAACCGGCCCGAAAAACTCGAACAGATAGCGCAGTTTCTTGCCCGCTTTCCTGACGTCGTGAAAAGCCGCGTAATCGGAGCGCTTTGCGCGGCTTGCGCGTTTGACGCGCTTTTTCATCGACCGCTTCGATGCGCTGACGCGCTTGAACGCAAATTGACGCAGCGCAATACGCGGTGCGTGCGCGGTATTCAGTTCCGCCGTCGTGCGCGTGAATGCATCGCGCAGCAGATGCTTGACGTCCGCATTCAGAAGCGTTTGGCGGCTAACCGCAAGCGTTTCGCCGCGTGCTTCCTCGAGTTTGGGTATCAGTTCCCTCGCGCTGCGGTTCCGCGCGAGCAATTCGATCAGGATGTCCCAGTCGCGCGTCTTGCCGGCCGCGCTCGCGAGAAACTGATAGACCGCGCGCTGGCGTGCATTCTCGCCCTCGTCGAGCAACGGCGCGAAGGCCCACCACAATGAGCGCAAGCGCCGCAACGATACGCGCAGCTCGTGCAGCGCTTCGGGCGACGGGTCCTGATGCACCGCCTCGGCAAGTTCGATCGCCTCGCCGATCAGCGGCCTGGCATAGGATGCAAATGCCTGCTGCGCCGAAGCGTCCTGCGCCAGTTGGCTGGTTGTCCCGCTGTCTTGCTTCATCGACACTCCCCCGCAACACGACGTTACTTCGAGGGTAGCAAAAAGGGGACTCAGCGGGTATGCAACCCATTCGATACCCTCGATACGCATAAAAACGCCCGCAAATATTTCCCACGCGCATCCATACCCGTACACTCTTCCTTGCAGCACGATGGCGCCGCGTGTCGCGAGCGTCTATCTTGATCTATACGCGGGCGGCGCAATCGTCGAGCCGCGCAGCACGCCATCATCACCGCGCACCACGAGCCGCAAGCCACGAGGGTTGCGCTCCACACGCGGGCTTCTCCGGTCAACGCAGCACCAGCACGTCGTAACGGGCCGCCGGCCCGGTTCGCTTCGGACATCCGTGCGCTTGCGTCCGCCATGCGGGAAAACCCCTTTTCTGGAGCGGCGCACCGCCACGTAGCGACTGCCACGCCTTCGTTAAGCAGACCCTGTAGTGCCGTCACGCAATTGTCATTATTACGACATGTAAAGAAAGCAGCATCGGAAACTCTGCGACTCACTTTTTGGGGCTCATGTCATGCCGGAACTCTCGTATCCGCAACCAGGCGCTGCTAGCGGCAAAGGGCGCAATTTCGGCCTGTTTATCTTTCTCGCCCTGCTCGGCGCCGGCGTCATCTATTGCGCCGTCAATCTGCTCGACGATCTGCAACCCGTTCGCGAAAGCTCGTTCCTGCCGTATCTGCTGCTCGCTATCGCACTGCTGATCGCGCTCGGCTTCGAGTTCGTCAACGGCTTTCACGATACGGCGAACGCGGTCGCCACCGTGATCTATACCCACTCGCTGACACCGAACCTCGCGGTCGTCTGGTCCGGCGCGTGGAATTTTCTCGGCGTGCTGACGTCGAGCGGCGCGGTCGCGTTCGGCATCCTGCAACTGCTGCCGGTCGAATTGATCCTGCAGGTCGGCAGCAGCGCGGGCTTTGCGATGGTGTTCGCACTGCTGATCGCCGCGATCATCTGGAATCTCGGCACCTGGTATTTCGGGTTGCCGTCATCGAGCTCGCATACGCTGATCGGCTCGATCATCGGCGTGGGCCTGATGAATCAGATGATGCACGGTGCGAGCGGCACGAGCGGCGTCGACTGGAACCAGGCGCTCGGCGTCGGCAAGTCGCTGCTGTTTTCGCCGATCGTGGGCTTTCTGCTCGCCGGCCTGCTGCTACTGATCCTGAAAGCGGCCGTGCGCGTGCCGGCGCTCTATGCCGAGCCGAAGGGCAAGGAGCCGCCGCCGTTCTGGATTCGCTGTCTGCTGATTCTGACCTGCACGGGCGTGTCGTTCGCACACGGCTCGAACGACGGCCAGAAAGGCATGGGCCTCATCATGCTGATCCTGATCGGCACGGTGCCGACCGCCTATGCGCTAAACAAGGCGGTCACCGCCGAGCAGACGCAGAACTTCGTCGCCGTCGCGCAGCAAACCGCGACGACGCTCGCGAACTATACGCAGGGCGCGGCGCCCTCCGCGAATCCGCGTGCCGATGTCGAAGAGTTCGTACGCACACGCCATCTGACGCCGGCCACGCTGCCCGCGCTGCAACAGCTGACCGCGCAGATCGGCAGCCAGGTCGGCTCATCGGGCTCGATGGCCGCGGTGCCGCAAGGTATCGTCGATAACGTGCGCAACAATATGTATGTCACGTCCGAAGCGATCCGCCTGATGCAGAAGGCCAACCAGCCGCAGTTCGCGCCGGAGCATGCGAAGGTGATCGGCAACTTCAGAACGCAGATCGATCACGCCACCAAGTTCATTCCGACATGGGTCAAGGTGGCGGTCGCGATCGCGCTGGGGCTCGGCACGATGGTTGGCTGGAAGCGCATCGTCGTGACGGTCGGCGAAAAGATCGGCAAGCAGCATCTGACCTATGGCCAGGGCGCGGCGGCCGAAGTCGTGGCAATGGTGACGATCGGCGCCGCCGACGTATACGGCCTGCCGGTTTCGACGACCCATGTGCTCTCGTCCGGCGTGGCCGGCGCGATGGCGGCCAATGGCTCGGGTCTGCAATGGAGCACGGTGCGCAGCCTGATCCTCGCATGGGTGCTGACGCTGCCCGCTTCGATCGCGCTCGCCGCGGGTCTGTACTGGCTGTTCCGGACGGTGTTCTAAGCTTGAGTGTCCAGGCCGGCGGTTGATGTAACCGCCGGCCTCGCCAATAAAAAAACGCGGTACGTAGAAAACGTACCGCGCTTTTTTTGCCCTGCTATTTGATACCGCCAATCTGATACCGCCAATCGCGCCTCAATACACCTCGGGCACGATCATCGTCTGCGGCACCGGCTGACGGCTATAGTCTTCGTGATAGACGCGCGACGGCAAATCGATCTGCGCATGCTCGATCTCGTGATACGGCACCTGGCTCAGCAGATGCTGAATACAGTTCAGGCGCGCGCGCTTCTTGTCGACGGCCTGCACGACCCACCACGGCGCCTCGGGAATATGCGAGCGTTGCAGCATTACTTCCTTGGCCTGCGTATACGCTTCCCAGCGACGCCGGCTTTCCAGGTCCATCGGACTCAGCTTCCATTGCTTGAGCGGATCGTGAATACGGTTCTGGAAGCGGATTTCCTGCTCTTCGTCGGTAATCGAAAACCAGTACTTGATAATCTGCACGCCGCTGCGCACAAGCATCTTTTCGAACTCCGGCACCGAGCGGAAAAATTCTTCGTACTCGTCATCGGTGCAGAAATTCATCACGCGCTCGACACCCGCGCGGTTGTACCAGCTACGGTCGAACAGCACCATCTCGCCGCCCGCGGGCAGATGCGAGACATAGCGCTGGAAATACCATTGCGTGCGCTCGCGGTTATTCGGCGCGGGCAGCGCAGCGACGCGGCAGACGCGCGGATTAAGCCGCTGCGTAATGCGCTTGATCGCACCGCCCTTGCCGGCCGCGTCGCGCCCCTCGAAGATCACGACGACCCGATGGCCGGTCTGCACGATCCAGTCCTGTAGCTTGACCAGTTCGCCCTGCAGGCGGAATAGCTCGCGGAAGTACTGCTTGCGCGCCTCGCGATGCTCGGGCGTAAAGCTGTCCGGGCCGTCGATAATGCGGTCATCGACTTCCATTTCGAGCTCTTCGTCATAGGCATCGATGAGGTCCTCTTCGAAACGGCGTTGCCGCTCCGCCATGACTTCGGCTTCGGATCTCGGGTCAAGCTCTTTCATTGCGGCTCTCCTCGCAACAGAAATGGATTGGCGCGCAGCGGCAAGCGCGGCGCGGACGCAGTTGCTCGATTATCGGAGTAGAAGGTGTCATCCTTGTTACCGCATCGTAAGATTGCCGATGCATCGGTGCGACTCATGATAGCGAGGATAGCGAGTTTTGCGCGGTTCCCGGCGGCAAATTCGGCCGCCGATCCGATAGCCGGATCAGCGGCTGGATGGAGTCGCCAGCCTAATCGCAAACGCCGCCACTAGCCTAGCGGCCGGGCGAAACTCAGTTCGTGGCCATCCGGATCGGTGAGATGAAAATAGCGCTCGCCCCAAGGCGCGTCGGATGGCGCGAACGATGGCTGCAATCCCGCCGCGAGTACTTTGCGATAGAGCGCGTCGACATCCGATACATAGATAATCACGCGCCCCCACCAGTTGACCGGCGCGCGAGCATCGGCAATCAGATTCAGATAGATTCCGCCGAATGCGAACGATGTAAACGTCTCCTGCGGGCCGCCGAATTTAAGCGGAAAACCGAGCGCTTCGTAGAACGGCACGGCGCGCCGCATATCGCCGGTAGCCAGCGTAATCGCACTCAGCGATTCGATCCGCGGTTCGGAAGAAGCGGTTTGCGACGATAACGAGGAAGCAGTTGCGGGCATAAAGCGTCTCCTTTTTATCGATAAAGCGCAGCGGCATAGGCATGGAGACCACACTATCGATATCGGTCCAGCACGCCCCACTTAACCTCGAATCAACCTCGAATTCGCGAGCCCGCACCCAACCGCCGGCATGCGGCAAGTGTCTCACACGCCGCCGTCCCATCCCCATGCGCGCGCCCTTGAAAAATCCTCGGCGCGCCCCGCATCTTTGTGCCCGCCTATCCGGAGCATCGCCATGGGAAGCCGCCCCCGCTTTATCGATGACCTGTCGAGCGCCGTATCCGACGCCCCCGGGCCCCAATCCACCGAACCGCTTAGCGACGACACTGCCCTGCTCGACGCCTATTCGCGCACCGTGATCGGCGCGCTCGAGCGCGTCCAGCAGGCGGTCGCCTTTATCGCCGTCGAACGCCGCCTGCCGGGCGAGCCGTCCGGGCACGGCCGCGGCGCGCGCGGCGGCACAGGCTCGGGTTTTTTATTTACGCCGGACGGCTATCTGCTGACCAATAGCCATGTCGTGCATGGCGCGACGCATATTCAGGTGACGCTTGCCGACGGCGCGAAATTCGACGCCGATCTGGTCGGCGACGACCCCGGCAGCGATCTCGCCGTGCTGCGCATCGGTTCGCCGGAGCCGCTGCCGCATGTCGAGCTTGGCGAATCGTCGAAGCTGCGCGTCGGGCAGATTGCGATTGCGGTCGGCAATCCGCTCGGCCTTCAGCAGACCGTCACGACCGGCGTGGTCTCGGCACTGGGCCGTTCGCTGCGCTCGAATTCCGGCCGCATGATCTACGACGTGATCCAGACCGACGCCGCGCTCAATCCCGGCAATTCGGGCGGCCCGCTTATCAATTCGGCGGGCCAGGTTATCGGCGTCAATACGGCGATCATCCCCGGCGCGCAGGCAATCTGCTTTGCGACGGCAATCGATACCGCCAAATGGGTCATCATGCAGATCTTTGCTTATGGCCGCGTACGGCGCGCGTATATCGGCGTGGCCGGCACGACGATGCCGCTGTCGCGACGTATGCAGCGCTATTTCGGGCTTAGCGCGCAAAGCGGCGTGCATGTAATGGAAATCGTCAAGGGCAGCCCGGCCGCGCTCGGCGGCTTGCGCACCGACGATACGATTGTCGCGATCGACTCACAGCCGGTGCAGGATGTGGATAGCCTGCAACGTACGCTCGACGCTTCGCGTATCGACAGGCCAGTCAGCGTGACCGTGCTGCGCGGCGCGCAGCGGGTGGAACTGACGTTGACGCCGGTGGAGCAGGCGGGGTGAGGAAAGGGGTTGGCCGCGCCGCGGCCGGCCCCTGGGTAGGGCTGGGGCACTCTACATCGAACCCTACATTCAACCCTACATAAAAATAAATTATCCCTTATAAACCAATTAGTTGCGATATATAATCGAGGACATTAAACCCTACATAGAACCGTATTGTCTGTTATGACAACCGTCGTTTCGTTCGAACCATTGTTTCCCGAGGAGCGCGTACTCGATCCGCTGCTCGAACGCACCGCCGAACTCGTCGATTCGTCACAAAAGCTGCTTGCCGTAAGCGGAACGCCACTTGCCGCTGCGCTCGTGCCGCAATTGCGGGCAATGAATTCGTACTACACAAACAAGATCGAAGGCCAGCACACCACGCCTGCCCGAATCGAGGCCGCGCTCAAGCGGAACTATTCCGCCGATATGGCCGAACGCAAAAAACAGCGCCTTGCGCTGGCGCATATCGCAACGGAAACCACGCTTGAAGAAGAGTGGTTTTCGCTCGGGGTATCCGCCCTGTTCGAACCCGCACGGCTTGCCGCCATTCACAACCGGTTCTTTTCCTATCTGCCGGTCGACGAGCGCTTTACCAGCGAGGGCGAGCCGATTGAACCCGGCAAGCTTCGCCAGGCGGATGTCACGGTAGGCCGGCATCTGGCGCCGGAGCCCGAGATGATCGAGCCGCTACTCGATGCCTGGTCCACTCGATATGCACGCATACGAATCAAGGATTACCAGCTGATCGGCATTGCCTGCTCGCATCATCGGTTGGCATGGATTCACCCGTTTGCGGACGGCAACGGCCGGGTCGCGCGCCTGCATTCGCATCTCGCCCTGCGTGCAGCCGATTTGACGCACGGTTTATGGTCCCCGCTTCGCGGCCTTGCGCGAGAACATGAGCAGTACTATGTCAGATTAAGCGAGGCCGATCAGCGGCGCCGTAATGATCTCGATGGCCGGGGCACACTCTCTCAGGAAGGCCTGGTGCAGTTCGCCCAGTTCTTTCTGGACTGTTGCCTGGACCAGGTCAGCTTTATGGTCCGCATGACCGGATTCGACGGCATTGCGGATCGCCTGCACGATCTATTGCGATATTTCGATTCCAATCCATGGATGATCGGTTCGGAAAAATCGGTTATCAAACCGGAAGCATCAGCACTGGCTATGGAATTCGTGGCGACGCGCCGCGCAGTCACGCGCGCGGAATTCAATCAGATGCTCGGCGTAAGCGATGTTCTGGCGCGCCGGATTACGCGCTCCCTACTCGATATCGGTCTGCTCGATTCGCCTTCGCATCGCGGTGATCTTTCCTTTGGACTCCCACTAAAAAGCCTTCGCTTTCTATTCCCACGCTTGTGGCCCGAAGTCGACCAGGAATAGGCAAACCGCAACCCCCAACACCCTCTACTGAACCACCCGCGCCACCCCTCGCCCGCGCGGATCAGTCGCCGCTTCCGGCCTATTGCCATTGACCTGGATCACCTGAATATCGCCGACAAAATCCTGTCCTTCCAGCGTATAGCCCTTCGCTTCGATCTGCTTCGCGAGTTCGCCCTCGATCGGCTTATACGGCTCCCAGAAAATCGTATTTGCCGGCAAGAGCTGATGATGGAAACGCATCGCGGCAACCGCATCGGGCAGCGGCATATCGTAATCGTAGATATTGTTGATGACCTGGAAGATCGACGTAAAGATACGCGAGCCACCCGGCGTGCCGATGACGAGCGCGACCTTGCCGTCTTTCGTCAGGATCGTCGGGTCCATCGACGATAGCGGCCGCTTTTTCGGCTCGATCGCATTCGCATCGGCGCCCACCACGCCAAATGCATTCGCGACGCCGGGCTTCGAGGAAAAGTCGTCCATCTCGTCGTTGAGCGCGATACCGGCGCGATCCACCACGACACCCGAGCCAAACGCGCCGTTGAGCGTATACGTATTCGAAACCGCATTGCCCCATTTGTCGACCACCGAATAGTGCGTGGTCTCGGACTTCTCCGGCATCGACGTGCCGAGGCCCGGCTGAATGCTCGCCGTATCCGAAGGCGTAACGGGATTGACCTCGGCCGCACGCTTCGCGAGATACGCATCGTCGATCAACTGCGCGACCGGCACCTGATAGAAGTCGGGATCGCCGAGATACTGCGCGCGATCCGCAAACACGCGCTTCTCGATCTCCGCGATCAGATGCACATACTGCGCGGAATTGAGCGGCACGCCCTTGAAGTCGGGCGCGAGATCGGCCTTCATCTTCAACAGCTGCACGAGACCGACGCCGCCCGAACTCGGCGGCGGCGCGGTAATCACACGATAGCCGTTCCAATCGGCCTGCACCGGCTCACGCCATACGGCCTTGTATTGTTCGAGATCGGCCTTCGTAATCAGACCGTGACCGCGCATCGAGGCTGCGATCAGATCGGCGGTCTTGCCCGAATAGAAATCCTTCGCGCCCTGATCGGCAATACGCTGCAACACCGCGGCCAGATCGGGCTGCCTGAAGTGGGCGCCCTGTTTCAAACCGCCGAAATACGTATCGAAATTGGTCTTGCCCGCGAAGTTTTTCTCCGCTTCGTCGCGCCGCTGCTGTAGTGGCTGGCTGACTTCGAAGCCGTCGCGCGCATAGTGAATGGCCGGCGCAAGCACCTGCTTCCACTGGAGCTTGCCGAAGCGGCGCTGCGCTTCCCACATGCCTTCGACGGTGCCGGGCACGCCCACCGCGCGATAGCCGATAAGGCTCATATCCTTGATGACCTCGCCCTTGTCGTCGAGATACATGTTTGTGGTCGCGGCAAGCGGCGCGCGCTCGCGATAGTCGAGAAAGTAAGGCTTGCCGTCCATATACAACGTCATAAAACCGCCGCCGCCGATATTGCCCGCATCCGGAAACGTGACCGCAAGCGTAAAGGCGATCGCAACGGCCGCGTCGACCGCATTACCGCCTTGCCTGAAAATCTGCTCGGCGGCATCGGCGCTGTAGTTATCGGGCACGGCAATCGCCGAGCCGCTCAGCACGGCGGGCTGCGTTGTCGCGGGCGCCTTGGCAAGCGCGGGCGTCGCTTCGAGAAAACCAGTGGCAACAGACAGAAGCGTAACCAGCGCAAAACCGCTGGCCGAAACGCTAAGCGAAGCTTTGGCGCTGCGAAACGACTTCATTGCGATCTCCGTAAACGACGGTTTTATCCGTATGACGAATCGGGCTACCTTGGGCTTATAACATGCGCAGCAAGGTTTTGCTAAACCGCTATATGCCGTATGCCTCGGCGTACTGCCGCATAAAAAGCCTTGAAAAAGGCACTCAAGCGCAATGGGATGAACGTGGCTTGATACGTGCCGCCGCAATCGCACTGGCACTGGCGAAGTGCGAATCGGCTGGGTAGAAGCAAAGCAATCGAAGCTGGGGAACGGTAAAACGGCGCAGCCGATGCCGCGAACGCGAGGCGTAAAACGATCGGCACAAATAGAGCAAGCGCGCACTACAAGCGCCGCGAATTGTGCTCACACGCTCATGCGCTCCCGCGAGCAATTTCGTCGCCCGCATCGTGCGGAAGACGCGCCGTAATCGGAATCGACAGGAACGAGAACAGGCCGACAACCACAAACGCCGGCCAGAAATCGGAGAACACGATCTTGGGATGGCCCTGCACGTAATGCGAAATCTGCAGCACGATACCCGAGATCGTCACGCCGAGCCCGAGCGACATCTGCTGGATCACGCTCGCCACGCTCGTGGCGCGGCCGATATCGCTGCCCGGAATATCCGCATAGGCGAGCGTATTGAGCGACGTAAATTGCAGCGACGGAAAAAAGCCGCCCACCAGCACGATGCACCAGATCAGCCAGTGCGGCGTACCCGGAAAGAACAGCCCATATACGGCGATCGCAACACCCGCGCAGGCGGCATTGACCATCAGCACGGTACGAAAGCCGTAGTGCCCGAGAATGCGCGTCGCTAGCGTCTTCATAAAGATCGAGCCGAACGCGGACGCGCACGTGATCGCACCGGCTCTGAACGCGGTCATGCCAAGCCCTTCCTGCAACGCGAGCGGCAATAGAAACGGCACGGCGCCCAAGCCGATACGAAACAGCGAACCGCCGATCACGCTCGCATGAAAGCTCGGAATGCGCAGCAGGCGCAGATCGAGCACCGGCAACTCGACACGGCCCGCGTACAGCACATAGGCCAGCAGCAGCGCGATACCGGTCATGCACATGCCGAACGATGCGCTACCCGAGACGAGTTCGCCGCCCACGAGCGAAAGCCCGAGCATAAACAGCGACGCGCCGCTCGCCGACAGCACGAAACCGATCCAGTCGAGCCGTCCGGGATGCGGCTCGTGCGTATTCTCGATGTATTTGTTGGTCAGCCAGATGCCGAGCAGACCGATCGGCACGTTGATGACGAAGATCAGCCGCCAATGCAGATACGTCGTGATAAAGCCGCCGAGCGGCGGCCCCACTACCGGCCCGAGCAGCGCCGGCACCGCCAGATAGTTCATCGCGCGAATAAACTCGGACTTCGGCAGCGAACGGAAAATAATGATGCGCCCCACCGGAACCATCAGCGCGCCGCCAATGCCCTGCACGAAGCGCGCGGCAACGAAGGTATCGAGCGAGGTGGAGACCGCGCACAGCAGCGAGCCGGTGATAAAGATACCGATGGCCGTGCGGAACACGGTACGCGAACCGAAGCGGTCGGCCACCCAGCCGCAGATCGGAATAAAGACGCCCAGCCCGATTACATACGAGGTGACCGCAAGCTTCAGGGTGATGGGATCGTGGCCGAGGTCGCGCGCCAGAACCGGCAGCGACGTCACAATGACCGTGCCGTCCACGTTTTCCATGAACATCGCGCACGCAACGATCAGCGGAACGATGAAGGGGCCTAAGGCGAGCAGCATGGGCGTGGCGGCAGGCGGCTAGGCCGACGATTTAAAGCAGCGATTATGGCATCGCGGCGGCAACCCATGTTGTTGTGCGAAGGAATTTTCGCCACGCACAGCGGTGCGGACGACGCCGTGCCGGTATTGCACCGGGCTCGGTGTCTCCGTGTCGAGATTAGACAGTTAAGGGCTACCGCGTGGGATGCGGGGCGGCGGCGGAACGCGCCGCGTGTCCCGTCCAATGCCCCGCTCCCGGTTCCCCGCTACGGCTTAGCGCGACGCGCTAACGAGCGGCTGCAACTGCGGGAGGATCTCGTTGGCCGCGCGCGCGACGTCGTTCGGGAAGTCGATTTCGATCCACGGCGCGCCGGTCACGTCGGCGGTATCGAACACCTGGCTGCGTTCGAGCAGCAGGTCGCGCACCGCTTCTTCGTGAGGCATGTTGGCGCGGCCGCTGTCGATATAACCCGCCACAATCTGCGTAAAGCGGCGCGCGGTTTCTTCGCGGAAGCGGAAGAAGCCGACCGATTCGCCGATCGTGTCGTACTCGAGATTGACCGCCAGCTGCTTGCGCAATTCGACCGGCACGCCGTCTTTCAGACACAGCTTGACGGGCTCGTCGCCCGCCTCGAAATCGCGGTCGATCAACAGACGGTTGACCGATTCACCGGCCACCAGCGCGCTCAGGATGCGTTCGTCGTAGAGCACGTCGGCGTCCATCAGCAGCACGTCGCCACCGCGCGTCAGCGCATCGGCCACGGTATGCACGGTCAGCACGCTGCCGAGATCGAAGCGCGGGTTCAGCACGGTCTCGACCCGATGCGGCCAGCCGATGCGCGCGAGTTCCGCCTGCACCGATTCCGGTTGAAAGCCGAGCGCCAGCACGACGTCGGTCACCCCGGCGGTTTCGAGCATTTGCAGATGCCGCTCGAGCAGGCTCATGCCGTCGAACTGCAGCAGGCACTTCGGAAACTGGGCCTGTGGCGGCTGCTGAAGACGCAGGCCGAGGCCTGCGGCGAGAATGATGGCGCGCATGCGCGGTCCTTTGAAAAAATACGGAGATCAATCGGCAACCGGCACGCGCCGCGTGGCGCGCCGCCGTTGCCAGCTTCTTTCGCTGAAGTGCAAAACCAGCAGACCCGGCAAGCCGAGCAGGATTTCACGCGCGCGCTTGGCGAGCGAAAGCGCCAGCGCCGCGTCGGGCGGCAGGCCAACGAGCGGCGCGAGCAGCAGATACCCCCCTTCCTGCACGCCGAGCGAGCCCGGAATCATAAAGGCCGCGCCGCGAATCGCCTGGCCGATGCTTTCGAGCAGCAGCGCATCGATCCAGCCGACCGGATGGCCGAGAAAACGCAGCGCGAGCCATACCTCGACCGTACCGACAACCCAGCCGACCAGGCTCAGCGCAAAGCTCGCCGTCACCCGGCCGCGCTCGCGATAGAGCGACTGCACGGCGGCGTCGACGGCTTCGGCGCGCGTCATCAGCGAGGACCAGTCGCGCTTGCCGAACACCTTCGACACCATGCCGAGCAGCCGGCCGAACAGGCCGCGCCGCTGCGCATAGTAGAAACCGGCGATCAGCGCGCCGAGCACGGCCGTGGCGATCAGCGTGGCCATGCGCAGGTCGTGCAGCGCGCCGTGCGCGGCATATGCGCCGAACAACGCTAGGCCGCCGAGCGCGAAAACGATTTGTGCGAGCGCCTGCCAGGTCGTGCTGACGGTGATCGCGGCGGCCGCGTCGCGCAGCAGCATGCCGCGCTGCGACAGCTGCCGCACCATCACGACCGGACCGCCGATCTGCCCGGCCGGCAGCAGGCTATTGACCGATTCGCCGATCCAGCGTGCGAACAGCGCATCGCGCAGCGAGAGATCGTAAGCGGTGTTCTCGCGCGCGGCGCCGCTGCGCCGAAGCAGCACCGAGATCGCGCCGGCATCGAGCACGAGCGGCACGAGATGGAACGCCGCGACGACCACGAGCCCCCAGCCGGCCGCCAGCAAGGTCGAAGCCACCGAGCCGAAGCCCTGCCACGCGAGCAGGCCGACGAACAGCGCCGTGCCGATCGACAGCAGAAGCAGCGCCACGCGACTCATGCAGCGCCCTTGCCCCGCGAGACCATCTGACGGAACACCTGGCGGAAACCGAAGTACGCAATCGCGTCTTTCATGTTCGAGACGAAACGGCGCCACGGCCGCATGTTGGGGTCCGTGACATATTCGAACGTAAGCGACACGCGCATTTCTTCGGCGCCGGCCGGCGTGATGCGGTGGCGCAGCTTGTCGCCGTCGAAAAACACGAGGCCGCCCGGCGGAATCTGCACCGCGCCAGGCACGTCGGGCACGTCGGGATTGCGCGTGTGCAGCTCGTATTCGAGCCGGCACGACGATTCGTCGATCACGCCGAGCAGCAGCGTGTAACGGCGTCCGTCGTAGTACGAAGTATCGTAATGCCAGCCGATATGGTCGCCCGGCCGCGTGTAGTAATAGAGCGCGTAGGCGTGTGGATCGTCGGCGGGAGAAACCTGCAGCTTGTCGCCGCTCACCTGCTCGAGCCAGCCGATCAGCTCTTTCGAGCGATACAGTTCGGCGATAAACGGCGCAAGACGGTCGATCATATGGCGGCTCACGCTGCCGCCCTGCTTGTGACCCGGCAGATAGCTGCGGTTCACGTTATCGAGCAGGGCGCGCGCGCTGTGAACCAGCTGCGCGGTGGCTTCCGGCGCGAGAAAGTCGTCCAGATAAAGAAACGCACCCTGTGCCGCGAAGTCTTTGCGCAGACGCGGATTGTCGAACGTGCGGGTGCGGCTTGCGACCGCGCGGTCCGCGTCCGGTGCGGGCGCGGCAGATGCTGCGACAGAGGCGGTTGCCACGGGGGATGCGATCACGTCGTCTTCGGCGTGGATACTCATTTGCTGGCCCAAAGTTGACTGGTTTCGGAGGCTTTGGCGGCGCCGGCTGCCAGCCGGGCGCTGCGGCGCGACACGCGCACATAATCGATCACGACCCAGACGGCGAACAGCGGCGCGCCGATCGACGCCACCACGACGAACGGCGTCACGACGTTCGTCAGCGTGACGATAGGTAGCAGGTACAGCACGTCTTCGGTTTCAAAGCCGCCCACCGACGCCTGCTTCGTGCCGGCCTTGCCGGCCATTTCCTCGATGCGCATGCGCAGGAAGAAGATCAGCGCGACCGCAATGCCGGCTACCGCGCCCAGCACGCCGGGCGCGAGTTTCAGGCCGCCGATCTGCGTGCCGCCGACACCGATGCCCATGCCGACGAACAGCATCACGGTGACAAGCGCGTCGCAGGCAAGATCGTAAAAATGACCGATACGGCTCGACTTGCCGCCAATACGCGCAAGCTCGCCATCCGTATGATCGACAAAATTGGAGAGCACAATCAGCAATGCGCCCGCATTGGCCGACGAAAAACCGCCGCGGGCGAGACACAGCGCGCCCGCCACGCCGATCAGAAGGCGCAGCGTGGTCAGGTGATTAGGAGTGACCCAGGTATCGACTAGCGGTGTCACGAGCCGGCGTGCGAGCCGGGCGTCCCATGTGCGGGGCGCTGGAACGTTTAATGGAGGCGGAGCTTTCGAAGTCATAACCTGCAAATATATACGGGTTCACAAAAGATTGCTTTCTTCCCGTACGTTTCTCTTCGATCCGACGATGACAGGGGTGTGTCGGTCACGCAGCGGGATTCACCGAATCGCGATAAAGTGCGAATCCTGTTGCGCCTGTCACGCCCGATCACCTTGATACACAAGGCCTCGCGGGCCTGCGCGCGAGGCCATCGGCCGTTGCAAAACCACGACAGCGAACCCGGATTGCCGCTCAAGCTCATGACCCTCATGAACCGTTTTCTTGCCACCCTGCTGTTCAGCGCGGCCGCCGCGCTGCCGCTGCCCGCGCTGGCCGTTGCGCTCGACGCGCCGCTCGCCTGCAACGAAAGCGGCCATCAGTTCATTGCCGATCTGATCGGGCAGCAACTGATCAACCCGAAGCCGACGCATGTCGAAAGCAATTCGATCAACGCGTTTTCGCCGGTACCCCATGCCGATCTGACCGCGTTCGGCTTTCGCGTCTTCGCGGTGGTGGGATTCGAAAAGGACGATCCGATATTCCGTACCGGCGACGGCGAACCGCTTGCGCAGTCGGCGTATGGCGCGGTCGTGTTCGCCAGCGAAGACAAGGTGAAAAGCGCACTGGCGGATGCCGGCAGCACGGCGATCGTGCACCACGTCGCGCCGTTCATCACCGCGATTTTCTGCAAGCGGAACTGACAGGTGGTCTAGTTCGGCCGGCGAAAGCCGTTTTCGACCCACGCCGCGGCGCTCGCCTTGTTGAGCTTGAAGTTGGGCGCGACCTGCACTTGCGCGAGCTGCTCGCCGAAGGGATCGAGCGCGCTCAGCAAGGCATACGGCTCGTCTTCGTCGGGAACGATGTCGAGCGTGATGTCGAGTTCGTCGTTGCCGTCCGCGCTCGGCACGCGCACCGCCTTATGCAGTTGCGCGCGCAATTGCTGTTCATGACGGCGCAGCACTTCCGAGGCGGTTTTCACGAGCGTGTTGAACGCCGAAACGTCGAGCGGCTTCGGGTCCTTCTTGTTGCGGCCCATCGTCCAGGGTCCGACGAGCGCGGGCTCCGCTTCGCCGTCCTTGATCATTTCGACGGCCCAGCCTTCGTCGTCTTCATTCTTGATGATGCGCGCGGTCCAGCCGTTATCGCGCCACAGACGCTCTTCGTGCACGCTGTCGTCGAGCCCGGACGAATCTTCCACGCGGGCATCGGCATTCGGATCGGCATCCGCATCGGACGAGGAAAGGGGCGTGTCGGTCATTACAGGTTCACTCACGTTCGCGAGGGGCGAAAAACATATCGAACCCGCGATTCTACCCGCCCCGCCCACGCCGCCCCGCCGACTCTGACGAACGGACAAGCCCTGCCGCGCCGCGCGCCGACCGGAATAACGTATTCCGGTCGGCGCGCGGCAATGTATAAACCTGATTTAAAAATCCATAAAAAAACGCGACCCGAAGGCCGCGTGTAAAAATGAAAAAGACACCCTTGGTCATAGGGGTCTTTCACGATTATAAGTGGCCGGCTCTGACGATTTAACGTCACCACCGGAAGACTGCATTGCAAAAAACAGTGCGAATCTCCCGTCATGAAGTCGGTGCGCGGCGCGCTCCAGTCTGCCTGACAGGCCGTAAGCCGTCGCTGCCGGACAACGTCAAGTGGCTTGACAAGCCCTCTGCCCATTAATTGCAAAGATTATTTTTCTTTTGCCAGCCTGTACTTAGGCGATCAATTCTCACTATCTCTAATTTGAGAATTAATTGTTGTAGTACGCGGAATTAAATATCCGCATAACGGCAATTACACTTCGTAACGAATCGCCAGTCAGCGCACTGGAATCCGATTGTCCATGCCCTATCCCGGAGTGATCCCTAGATGAAAAGAACCCTCATTGCCGCAGGTCTGGTCGGCACCTTCGCCGTCACCGCACACGCACAAAGCAGCGTCACGATATATGGCTCGCTCGACGCGGGCCTCGTCTACTCGAACAACCAGGGCGGCCACACCAACTGGCAGCAAGGCAGCAGCTCGCTGTCGAACACGTACTTCGGCCTGCGCGGCAGCGAAGACCTCGGCGGCGGTCTGCACGCGATCTTCACGTTGGAAAACGGCTTCAACCTGAACAACGGGCGGAACGCAGAGAACGGCACGATGTTCAATCGCCAGGCGTTCGTCGGCCTGAAGAGCGACCAGTTCGGCACGTTGACGCTCGGCCGTCAGTACGATTCGGTGAGCGACTATCTGGCGCCGCTGTCCGAAGCGGGCGCGGGCTTCGGCAACAATCTCGCGGCCCACCCGTTCGACAACGACAATCTCGCCAGCTCGTTCTCGATCAAGAATGCTGTGAAGTACACGAGCGCGAACTATGCGGGCCTGAAGTTCGGCGGCCTGTACGGCTTCAGCAATGCAGCCGGCGAATTCGCGAACAATCGCGCATGGAGCGCGGGCGCTTCGTACGATAACGGCCCGCTCAGCTTCGCAGCCGCCTATCTGCAACTGAACAACTCGGGCAGCGCGAACCTGAACGGCGCCGTGTCGCAAGGCGACGGCACCGCGGCAGTCGCGGCCGAACTGCAACGCACGTTCGGCGCGGGCATCAACTATACGTACGGCCCGGCCACCGCGGGCTTTGTCTATACGCATACGCAACTCGACGGCATCACCGGCGTGAACGTCGGCGGCGCGACGCTGCCGGGCATCGCGGGCACCAACCTGCATCTGGACAACTACGAAGTGAACGGCCGTTACTCGCTGACGCCGGCACTGAGCCTCGCGGCTTCGTACACGTTCACCGACGGCAAGATGACGGGCTCGAACGGCTCGGGCGATCCGAAGTGGCACACGGTCTCGCTGCAAGGCGACTACTCGCTGAGCCGCCGCACCGACGTGTATGTCGAAGGCGTGTATCAGCATGCGTCGGGCGAACTCGGCAACTTCGGCACGAACGTCGCGTCGATCAACACGCTCGCGCCGTCGTCGACGGGCAATCAGGTTGCGGCGGCCGTCGGTCTGCGTCACCGCTTCTAATCAACGCCTCCAGGCAGCACAGCTTGCAGGTACCGCTTCCGGGCCGTGCGCCTCGCGGTGACTGCGGCTTCGCTTGCCATCTTCCACGCAGTACGCGCGGCGCGGGTTCATCCACCCGAGCCGCGCTTCGGCCCGCGCGCGATACGATCGCGCCGCGGGTTTTTTCATGGGCCTTACGATCCGCCGTCGTTGCGCTGAACACGCTCATGCGCGCATCGACAAACGAACGCGCATAGTGCCGCTGCCCGCGTGCGGTGGGTATACTGCCCCGGCCACGATACACCGCCGCGCCGCCGTGACGGTGTATCGCGGCTTCGTCGCGAAGCATTGCATTGCGCGTCGCCGCAGCGCGCTTCGCCCGCGCCTCATCTTCCCATGCACGACCGGGAACGCCGACGATCGGATCATGAAAAGACTTCTTCTGCTTGCCCCCGCTGTTGCCATCACCGCCACTCTCGCCGCCTGCGGCTCGTCGAGCGGTCCCGCGCGCGATGCGTCCGCGCCGCTCGTCTATGTGTCGTCGCCACGCACGGCTACATCCATCGCCACCTGCCTGCAGGATCGTCTGTCACGCGTGCGCACCTCGCAGGCGGGCGACTCCACCGAACTCGCGGTCGGCGCGGATTCGAACAACTCCTACTTCATTACGCTGACGCCGCTCAACGGCAATACTGTCATCAAGGTGATGCGTCCCGCGAATGCGCCGAACGATCCGCCCGAAGAGGAACTGCGCTTCGACATCGCGCGCTGCGCGACCTGAGGTTTGCATCGATCGCTCATGCCGTCAGCGTTATAAGCGGCGTGAACGCGAGGCCGATGCGCGAATTTTTATCTCGCGCATCGGCTATTTTTTTATGCGCTCATCTGCGAACATAGCCGCCCTGTGTTTTTTAGCGCGGCGCTCGTGTCGCGAGTTTCGATGGCATCCAGCAAGGCACATCATGCAACCGGTTTTGCGGCGGGCGTCATCGCGGCGGCGATCGTCGCGCGCGGCAGCGGCGGCCTGCTTCATCCGGGCGTGCTGCTGAGTTTTATCGCCGGCGTGGCCGGCGGCACCGCGCCGGACTGGCTCGAAGTCGCATGGTGGTCGCGCGCGCGGCGTCTGTGGATCACGCATCGCACGCTCACGCATTGGGGCCTCGCATGGCTCGCGTTGCTCGTGCTGTCGTACCGCTCGCTCGGGCATTCGCTCTATGCCGCGCCGGCGTTCGGTTTCGCGTGTGGCGGGCTCATGCATCTGCTCGCCGACTGGCCGAATCCGCTCGGCGTACCGTGGATCGCCGGACGGCATTCGTTGAATCTATGGAATAGCGGGCACTGCGATCTGATCGTGGTGGCGGCGTCGTGGGCCGCAGCGTGGTTGATCGGCGATCATGTGCTGCTGCATGGCGCGCATGGGCTGCCGTGGCTGCGGCATTGGCGGGTGGGGTGAGCGGGTCGCTACAGGCCGCTCACGCGGGGCTCATGCGGAAGTCATGCCCCGTGCTGCACATGCGCACGCGCGCGATCGTGCATCGGCACTCGCCGTTCTTCGCACTCTGCACGGCACGCGCGCCGCGAGTCGCGCAAACTTCGCGCCCCACCGCGCGCACCCCACCTCGCACGCGTCACTGCCGCCCTTCGTCAGCGCGCTCGCCTTCGCGCACCTTGCCTTGCGACACGCTGCTGCCCGGCGGCACGCTATGCGTCAGCCACACGTTGCCGCCAATCACCGAGCCGCGCCCGATCGTCACGCGTCCGAGGATCGTCGCGCCCGCGTAGATCACGACGTCGTCCTCGACGATCGGATGCCGCGCGTTGCCCTTGACCAGCGCGCCGCTCTCATCGGCGGCGAAGCTCTTCGCGCCGAGCGTCACCGCCTGATACACGCGCACGCGCTCGCCGATGATCGCGGTCTCGCCGATCACGACGCCCGTGCCGTGGTCGATAAAGAAGCTCGGCCCGATCGTCGCGCCCGGATGAATATCGATGCCGGTGGCCGAGTGCGCGATCTCGTTGATAAAGCGCGCGAGCAGCGGCACACCGAGCCGATGCAGCGCATGCGCGAGGCGGTGATGCGTCATCGCCCATACGCCCGGATAGCAGAGCAGGATCTCGGTGATGTGCTGTGCGGCGGGGTCACCGGTAAAAGCTGCCTGAATGTCGCTGACGAGCAGTGCACGAATGCCCGGTAATTGCGTTGCGAATTCGCGCGCCACGGCGAATGCGCGCTCCTGCAACTCGGCGTCCGGCGTCTCGCCGAACTCGGGCAGAAAGCGCAGCGCGCGGCGAATCTGCGCGGCAAGCAAACGCAAGGTGCTTTCGAGCGTATGGCCGACGTAGTAGTCGACGGTTTCGTCGGTCAGATCGGGCGCGCCGTAATGCGTGGGAAACAGCGCCGCGCGCAGGCCGGCCACGATATTGACGATCGCGTCGCGCGACGGCAGTTCGCGAATGCCGAGCGGATGCCGCGTGCGATGCAATTGTTCGCGCGAGGCGCGCAGGTCGGCGACGATCTGTTCGAGACCCCAGTTCTGGGTGGGCACGTTGGACATAAAGACAGCGCCGTGCGGCAAGCACGGTTCGAAGTGGTTATCCGCAAAGATTACCGCGTTTTAACGCGGCCCGCGCGATACGGCTTGCACAGCGCGGTCGCGCCATTCAGATCGTCATGCTGCTCGCGTCGATCCAGCGCACCGCCCAGTCGCGGGCATGCGCGATGGCGCCGGCTTCGTCGGGAAAGCGGAGTTCGATGGGAAAGAAACGGTTGGCGACCAGTTCGCCGTCGCTCGAGCGCGAGATCACCACATACGGTTGCCAGCTTCCGTCGCCCGTGCGTGCCGGTTCGCAATTCAACAGATAGCCGCGATGTGTAAATGCAGCATCGAAGTGCATGTGTCACCCGCCCATGACAGCCCCGTAACATGTATGTATTCAGTCGCGCGGCCATTTTGTTGTTAGTTATTTCCGGCCATGCTGGAACAGCCGGAACGCGGCGTCAGTGCCACCGTACACGGCACGCCGGAGTACGATCATACTCTGTAGAAAATAGGCGTTCATTAAAAAAATCGAAAAGAATCACGGACGCCATCGCCATTCGATCGCGCGAGACAACCTCCGTCGCATGAAAGTACAGGGCATGCGCATCGCGAGTTCAGCGCCGAGGCGCCGTGTCACCCGGAACGGCTTTTGCTGCTTTCCACCCTATCCTCTGCAGGAGAATGCACGATGAACAGCGCGATCACCAGGCCGGAAAACGCCGGCACGAAACCCGCTGTGAAGGACCCGAAATCGACGGATCTGCACAACGAGCGCACGCACGACAGCACCGTCGACACCGACGGCAAGAACCTCGAAGCCGCGCGCATCGCGGGCCACAGTCCGATCTCGCCGGACGAGATCATCACGAGCAATGCGACGCTCGCGAACAGCGTGCCCGAGGCGCTCGACGGCATGGCCGGCTTCGACAGCCGGCCCGGCGGCAATCATCTGCTGCTTGCGCTCGAACCGGGCTATGCGGTCATCGACAAGGGCATGACCGCACCGCAGGGCGCCTATTCGGCGGACCATCAATACGATGATCCACGCCCCGTCGGGCAACGTCAGGAGCGTGGCCGCATTCATTACGCGCTCAATCATTTGCGGCCCACGCGCGTGATCGAATTACACCGGCTGAAATAAGCGACGAGCCCGTATTGCAACACGGGCTCGCGTTTGAATTGCCGCGTTTATTCCGCTTAATCAATCAACAGGCAAGCACGCGGCGTTTCAATATCTCGCGCCCTGGCCTTTCGCGTGCGGAGGCGGCGCAGGTATCGCGTGGCCTATCCGTGGCGTATCCGTGGCATATCGACACGCGCCTCAGTGAATCTCCGGCTCGCCCGCGCGGCCCTCGCCGGTGGCACCGGCCGCGGGGTCCTGCGCACCGCCGCGTTGCAGAAAATCGAAGTCGCAGCCGCGGTCGGCCTGCAACACATGGGTCTGATGCAGCGCGCCGTAGCCACGCGCGAAACGCGGCTCGGGCTTGACCCACGCGGCCTTGCGGCGCGCGAGTTCGTCGTCGGACACGAGCACGTCGAGCTTGCGCCGCGGCACGTCGAGTTCGATCAGATCGCCGCTCTGCACGAGCGCGAGCGGCCCGCCGACGAACGACTCCGGCGCCACGTGCAGCACGCACGCGCCATAGCTCGTGCCGCTCATGCGCGCGTCCGAAATACGCACCATGTCGCGCACGCCCTTTTGCAACAGCTTGCGCGGAATCGGCAACTGGCCCCACTCGGGCATGCCCGCGCCGACCGGTCCCGCATGCTGCAGCACGATCACGCAGGTCTCGTCGATATCGAGCGCGTCGTCGTCGATGCGCGCGGCCATGTCGTTGTAGTCGCTGAACACGACCGCGCGCCCGGTATGCACGAGCAGATGCGGCTCGGCCGCGCCCGGCTTGATGACGGCGCCGTCGGGCGCGAGATTGCCGCGCAGCACCGCGAGACTGCTGTCCCGCAGCAGCGGATTGGCGCGGCGGCGAATCACGTCGTCGTTGAAAATGCGTGCGTCGGCGAGGTTCTCGCCGAGCGTGCGGCCGTTCACCGTTTTCTGCGAGCCATCGATCAGTTCGCCGAGTTCCGCAAGCAACGCGCGCAAACCGCCCGCATAGAAAAAGTCTTCCATCAGATAGGCGCCGGTCGGCCGGATATTCGCGAGCACCGGCGTGCGGCGCGCGATCTCGTCGAAGCGATCGAGCGTCAACCCGATACCCGCGCGCCGCGCCACCGCGATCATATGGACCACCGCATTGGTCGAGCCGGACAGCGCGACGCAGGTGGTCACCGCGTTATCGATCGAGCCGGCCGTGAGCAGGTCCGAGGGCTTCAGGTCCTCCCACACCATCTCGACGATGCGCATGCCGGTGTGCGCGGCCATTTGCGCGTGACGCGAATCGGGCGCCGGAATCGAGGCGAAGCCGGGCAGCGTGAAGCCGAGCGCTTCGGCCGCGCTCGTCATCGTCGATGCAGTGCCCATCGTCATGCAGTGGCCCGGCGAGCGCGCAATGCCGCCTTCGACGCCCTGCCAGTCCTCCGGCGTGATCGTGCCCGCGCGCAGCTCGGCCCAGTACTTCCAGGAGTCGGAGCCCGAGCCGAGCGTCACGCCGTTCCAGCTGCCGCGCAGCATCGGGCCGGCGGGAAGAAAGATCGCGGGCAGGTCCATCGAGATCGCGCCCATCAGCAGCGCGGGCGTGGTCTTGTCGCAGCCGCCCATCAGCACGACGCCGTCGACGGGATATGAGCGCAGCGTCTCCTCGGCTTCCATCGCGAGGAAGTTGCGGTACAGCATCGTGGTGGGCTTCTGGAACGGCTCGGAGAGCGTCTGCACCGGCAGCTCCATCGGAAAGCCGCCGGCCTGCCAGATGCCGCGCTTCACTTCCTCGACGCGCTGCCTGAAATGCGTATGGCACGCGTTGATCTCGCTCCACGTATTGAGAATCGCGATGACCGGTTTGCCCGCGTATTCGTCGCGGTTGTAGCCCATCTGCGCGGTGCGCGAGCGATGTCCGAACGAGCGCAGATCGTTCACGCCATACCAGCGATGGCTGCGCAACTCCTCGGGGGATTTTCTTTTCGTCAACGTCTGCTCCAGGATTTCGTCATGCCTCGGTGTCTCCGCCTTGGCGCCGCGCTTTCCGCGCTTCCCTCTTTTGCCGCTCGTCCGCTACGCGCGAAACGCCTGCATCGGGCTCGCGAATTGCCGCGCGCTCAACCGCCGCGAACGCCCTGCGTATTCACATACAGCGAGTACAAGCCGTGGCTCGCCGCCATGAAGAGGCGATTGCGATGCCGCCCGCCGAAGCATACGTTCGCGCAGCGCTCCGGTAACGCGATATGGCCGAGCGGCTCGCCTTGCGCGGTGAACACACGCACGCCGTCGAGTTCGTCGTTGCCCATGCCCCAACCGCACCACAGGTTGCCGTGCACGTCGACGCGAAAACCATCGGGCGTACCCGGACCCGCGTCAATCAGCACGCGATTGTTCGACAGCGCCGCGCCCTTGCCGCTCGCGTCGACGTCGAACGCGCGGATCTTGCGCGGCTCGCCGCGCGATTCGACCACGTACAGCAGCGACTCGTCCGGCGAAAACGCGAGGCCGTTCGGGCCGAGCACGTCGTCGGCGACGACCGACACTTCGCCCGACTGGCCGTCGATCCGATACACGCACGCGGGCAACTCCGAGGCCTGCTTTTCGCCTTCGTAGAAGCTGTCGATGCCGAAGGTCGGATCGGTGAACCAGATCGAGCCATCGGACTTCACGACCACGTCGTTCGGCGAATTGAGACGCTTGCCCTGATAGCGGTCGGCGAGCACGGTGATCGAGCCGTCGTATTCGGTACGCGTGACGCGCCGCGTCAGATGCTCGCAACTGACGAGACGCCCCTCGCGGTCGCGCGTATGGCCGTTCGCGTTATTCGACGATTGCCGGAACGTGCTGACGGCGCCGGTCGTTTCGTCCCAGCGCAGGATGCGGTCGTTGGGGATGTCGCTCCACAGCAGATAGCGGCCGTCGCCGAACCACACGGGCCCTTCCGACCAGCGCGCGCCCTGATACAGACACTCGACCGACGCGGCCGTGACAATCAGCGACTTGAAGCGCGGGTCGAACACGCGGATGGAAGCATCGGGATAGCGGCGGCTGTTGTCGGTCATGCGGATACCTGAGTGTGAGAAAGATTCGGGTGGGTGTGCGCGAATTCGCGCTCGCGCGCAAGCAGCATGTGCGCGGCCTGCGCGATCTTCGTATGATGCCCGGGCGGCGTCGAACTGAGCAGCGGCAGAAGCGGCCCCATGTTCGCGATGCCCGACAACGTGACCGCGTCGTGCAGCACGCGGATCAACGAGATTTCGTCGCGCAGCGTTTCGAGCGGCAGAAACGCGTCGTACAGAGGTTGCGCGGGGTCGCCGCCGTTGCTGCGTTCATTGCTTCGTTCGTTGCTTCGTTCGTTATTCCGCTCGCTGCTTCGCTCATGACGTCGCTCGTTGCTCCGTTCGTTGCCACACTCATGACGCGCCGCCTGTAGCAGCGCCATCACCATGCGCGGCGCGATGCAGCCGGAACCGGTGGTCCATGCGGCAAGGCCGAACTCGCGCAGATGCACGAGCGCCGGCCGCTCGCCCATGCCCGAGATGATCTTCGCGGCCGGCACGCTGCGCAGCAGCCTTTGCAGATAAGGATCGTGCGCGGGATCGTCGCGCACGATCGCGTATTTGATGGCGCACAGCGTACCGCGCTCGACGAGCCGCGCGAGCGCGTCGACGTCCACGTAGTTTTCGCTCTTGATGTAGACCGTGAGCGGCATGGCCGCCGTGTCCGCGATCCGCGCGAGTCCCGTCTCGACGCCCTCGGCGGTCGTGAAGCCGCCAGGCGGCAGCACCATTGCGGTCCGGTAGCGCGTTTGCGCGAGAATGCGCGCCTGATCGAGCATCTTGCCGTAGTCGGGGCCGATCGCCGGGATCACGCGCGTAGCGGGGCTCGCGGCATCGGCGAGCAGGTCCAGCAGCTCACGATATTCGCTGACGGCGGTGTGATAGAGATTCGCGTTGCCGCCGTACAGCAGCGTACGCACACCGCCGGCCTCGATATGGCGGATCAGCGCGAGATTCTGTTCGGGGTCGAGCGTGTAGTCGGCGCGGCGCGCGAGCGGCGGCACGGCCATCACCGACGCGGCGAACTCGCTGTCATGGAGCGGAGCTTCGTTCATGATCGTTCACGCAGGCAGGCGGGACGGGGGATTCGACGGTAGCACCGGCATCGCGACGATGTCAAACAACCTGGTCCGCCGGAAGCAAGGCCGGTCTCCCGTCCGAGCCATGTCAACGGCAAGGTGCGAATTGTCCATTTCGTATGACAATAGCGCCTGCGCGACGCCTCGCGCGTCATCGCGGCTCTTTTTCGGGACAGCAGCAACCCTGCCGAATTAAGCCGCCTCCCGAATAAGCTGGATAATTGCGATTAATCAAAAGGAAGCCGCAATAATTTTGTCAATAACACGCATTAAATTTCTTTATTTTTCGTAATGAGCATTTTCAATAGACTATGAACCCGGCATGGTCTAAAAATTTAATACGCATGTTTTTTCGCGACACTACGGGCACTGTCCGTCTCATGGCTGTGGTTCCGTCGCGTCGAGAATTCACCTTTTAGTGTTAGATTATGTGGATAAAACAGGTGGACGCGGAATACCGGCCCGCCGTTAACCGCAAATAGGTTGTTTGCGAGCCTGAGAGAGTCAAAATTGACGCTACATTTTATCGAGCAAATGGCTCCGCTACTGGACGCCGCCGACGAGGCGGAATGGTTCGGCGCGATCGCGGGCCTTGCCGAGACGTGGGGCTTCGACAGGATTCTGATCGCCATGCTGCCGCGCCCCACCATGCGTCTGGAAGATGCCTACCTGCGCAGCACCTACGCGCCCGCGTGGCGGCAGACGTATGACGATACGGGAATGGTTCATATCGACCCGACGGTCGCGCATTGCCTGTCGCGCGTCGCGCCGCTGATCTGGACGCCGGACCTTTTCTCGACCACGGCGCAGCAGGCGCTTTACGAGGAAGCTCGCTCGTACGGCCTGCGCTCCGGTGTGTCGCTGCCGATTCATGGGCCGAACCAGGAAGCCGGCATGATGTGCTTCGTCAACGACAGCAATCCATCCGAGGAATTCCGGCGCGATCTCAACGCCGTGCTGCCGAACCTGGTGTTATTGCGCGATCTCGTGATCGACACGAGTCAGCGGCATCTGAATACGCATGCCCAGACGTTGCTGCCCAAGCTCACGCCGCGCGAGCGCGAATGCCTGAAATGGACCGCGCGCGGCAAATCCACCTGGGAGATATCCCACATCCTGAACTGTTCGGAAGCCGTGGTGAACTTCCACATGAAGAACATCAGGACGAAATTCGGTGTGAATTCGCGGCGCGCGGCGGCCGTGATTGCGGCGCAGCTCGGGCTTATTGACCCGGGTTGAGCAACGCGGCGGCGTCGCGGCTGTACATCACGCGTTCGGCGCGGCCGAGGTCGGCGTCGGACACCGTCTTCATGAAATACAGGCCCAGCAGAATCGACACCGGTGCCGGAATCTCCGCGCCCGACTCGAAGCGGCTGCCGCGCGACTGCGTGACGCCGAAACGAGCCCAGAAACGGCGCTGGCTTTCCTTTTTCTTCTTGCGATAGGCAATGATCAGCACGCGATCCACTGCCGAGGAAACGTCCGCCGAGCGCGGCTGGAGATGGGTTTGCGGTTGCCAGTGACTATCGAGGAGTTCCATTTTTGAGCCTTGTAGGTTGAGTGTGGATACGTGTCCGAATTCTGCGTGACCCGATAAGCATCCACACCTATCCAGGTAGGTAGGTGGCAGAACGACCCAAAATGCATAAGTTTTCCTGCGTACTGGTAACCCCCAACACGTTCAGGAGAACGTCATGCAGACAACGATCCGGATTGGAATGCGGCAGGAATTCGACAACGAGGTCATCAACGAGATGTACCGCCTGCGGGCCCGGGTATTTCACGGCCGGCTAGGCTGGGAAATCCCGACCATCGCCGGCATGGAGATCGACGGCTACGATGCGCTCGGGCCGCACTATATGCTGATTCAGGGAGAAAACGAACAGTTGCGCGGCTGTTGGCGCCTGATGCCGACGGAAGGGCCCAATATGCTGAAGGACACCTTCCCGCAGCTGCTGCACGGCGCGGCCGCGCCGGTCGGCCGGCATATATGGGAATTGAGCCGCTGGGCGATCGAAACCGGCGGCGAGGAACAGTCGTTCGGCTTCACGGACATGACGATCCGCGCGATCCAGGAAGTCATGCGCTTCGCGCAGCGCATGGGCATCTCACGTTACGTCACGGTGACAACCACACCGATCGAACGGATGTTGCGCCGCGCCGGCCTCGACATCAGCCGGCTCGGCGAGCCGATGCAGATCGGCGTCGAGCGCGCCGTGGCACTCAACGTTGCAGTGAGCGAAAAGACCCTTACCGCATTGTTCGGACCGGTCGCGGCGGCAGCCTGATCGCCGGCTGAAGCGAATTCGAGCGCGGCCCGGTTTATGGACACCGTTTGACGGTCACGGTTTGCAGCCCTGATCGCCGTCTGATCGACGGCTCCGACTCTCCGCCCGATTCCAAGCCCGACTCTCGATCCGACTCCAAGCCCGGTTTGTGGCACCGATTCGCAGCCTGACAACAACCCGGCTGTGGCTTGACCACCGCGACACCCAATCCGGCGGCATGCGCGCCGACTCAGGAACCGAACATCCGTTCGAGAGCGTTCTCGAGATGCGCGCGCATCGCCGCCTCGGCGGCAGCCGCGTCCCTGCGGCGAATCGCATCGAGCACGGCCATATGCTCGGCCTGCACGAGCCGCTGCCGCTCCACCGTTTTCACGAGCGACAGATTGCGCGACAGGTTCATGCTGAACACGATCTGCTCCTCGATAAACGACATGACCGTGATGAAAAACGGGTTCTTCGAGGCGCGCGCGACCGCCACATGAAACATGAAGTCGTCCTTCGCGCCGATCCCCTGGGCTTCGATGATGCGCTCCAGTTCGTCCCACGCCTGCTCGATCGCCGCGATGTCCTCGGCATCGGCCTTCAGCGCGGCCTGCGCGGCCGCGCCCGCCTCGGTCACGATGCGGAATTCGTAGCAGCGGCGGATATCGGACAGCGTTTCGAGCGGCGCGAAGCGGCGCACGTCCGGATCGGGCCGCCGCGCGACGGTCGTGCCCGAGCCATGCCGCGTCGTAATGATGCCGTCCGCCCGCAGCCGCGCCAGCGCCTCGCGCACCGTCGGCCGCGAGGTCGCGAAACGCTCGGCGAGCGCATGCTCGGTCGGCAATCTCTCGCCTTCCTTGTACTCGCCTTCGAGAATGCGATTGAGAATGTCGCCGTAAATCTGGTCGGGCAAGCCCCTGGTTTTACGATCGTTCATCAGCGGACTGGGCTACTTGTCTGAATATGGTCTGATTGTAAGGCCAACCCTGTGACGCCTTGAGAAAACTTATGCGCCCTGTATTTTCCCGGGGATCGCCCGCGCTTGCCGCCGCAACGCTCGTCGCACAGCGACTGAGCCGCGAAATTTGGCAAATGTTTGATTTACATCCTGGTCGAGTGCATCTTTTCCGGCAATCATCTAAGCTTCGTTGGTATAAAAGACCGAGGAGCCCGGCCGCTGCAACGTTTGTTGCACAGCGGTTGCGGCAAATGCATTTCTCAGAAGCGGAGTCGATATGTACACACGCATTCTCGTCGCGGTCGACGGCAGCAATACCTCGCGCCGTGCGTTCGAAGCAGCGCTCGATCTGGCCAAATCCAATGGCGCGGTTTTGCGGCCGTTCTATGTCGTCGAAAACACGCCGATGTATTTCGAGGCGCCCGGCTACGATCCGTCCATTCTGCGCAACCGGCTGATCGAGGAAGGCCAGGAGCTTCGCGCGGAATTCTCGAAGGCCATGGCCGACCAGGGTGTGCGAGGCGAGCCGGCGGTTTCCGAGGCGTCATCGCTCGGCGATGTGTCGGATATCGTGCTGAAGGCCGCGGAAGAATTCGGCGCCGATCTGCTCGTGATGGGCACGCATGGCCGGCGCGGCTTCCAGCGGCTGATTCTCGGCAGCGTCGCCGAGCGCTGCGTGCGTCAGGCTACGCTGCCGGTGCTGCTGATTCCGTCCGCCGCGGGCACCGGGAAGGAATCCGCCTGAGTTGTTGCAGCATGCGCCGGGCACCGCATACAACGCGATGCCTGGCGGCAACCGGGCCGCCGTGTCCGCCGGCAGAGAACCCACCGGCACAATCCCCGGCGGCTCATCGTCCCGCTCCGGAGTGAACGCGCAGGCTTCGCAGAATGCCCACTCAGCCCACGCGTCACTTTGCCACCCGGCCCGTGCAAAGACGGATGGGACAATCGATTCACCCTTACGCTTACCGCGCGCAGACCATGCCGACCTCTTCCGCTGCTAGCCGTTCCCTACCCCGCGCCACCGGCACGGCCGATCGCACCACCGGCGCGCCGCCCGCGCGCGGCAGCCGCCGGACCCCAGCCGCACGCACCGCCGCGCGCTGCTCGAGTTGCTCGATGCGGCAGCTCTGCATGCCGCAGGGCTTGTCGCCGGAAGAGCTGTCGAAGCTCGAAACGCTGATCTGCTCGGCGCGTTCCGTGCAGCGCGGCGAAGCGCTCTATCGCAGCGGCGACCACTTCGACAGCATCTACGCGGTGCGCTCGGGCTCGATGAAAACGGTGATGGTTCATCGCGACGGCCGCGAGCAGGTCACGGGCTTGCGCCTTGCCGGCGAAGCGCTCGGGCTCGACGGCATCAGCGCGGACGTGCATGCGTGCAGTGCCGTCGCGCTCGAAGACAGCAGCGTCTGCATCGTGCCGTACAGCGCGCTGAAGCTGCTGTGCCGCGAGATCAGTTCGATGCAGGAACGCATGCACAAGCTGCTCGGCGCGCAGATCGTCAGCGAGGCGGCGCAGATGATGGTGCTCGGCTCGCTGTCCGCCGACGAACGCGTCGCCGCGTTCCTGCTCGACGTATCGCAACGCAATGCGCAGCGCGGCTATTCGTGGGCCGAATTCAATCTGCGCATGACGCGCGAGGACATGGGAAGCTATCTCGGCATGACGCTCGAAACCGTCAGCCGCACCCTGTCAAGATTTCAAAAGCAAGGTCTCATCGACACGCAGGGCAAGCACATTCGCATCGTCGATATCGAAGGACTGCGGCAGGTTTGAGCCGTCTGTCGGCCCGCTCGTGAAAGGGCTTACGGGCCCGTATGCCGTCTTTTTCCAGCGGTATTCCTCGCAGCTTTTCGTGCGCTTTTCGCGCACTTTTCACCTTGGCACGGGCCCTGCGAGCGGATAGAGTTTTTGGACCGTCCCCCGTGGCAAGCCGCTCGCGCGGGACAGGAGTGAGCGCCTTGCGCTAACTCTGCTCGACCGCCTTAGGAGACCCGGCGAATGAATCGCGACCCTGCTCCGCATCACCCGCTCGTGCAACGCCTGATCGACGCGCGTCGAATCACCGACGCCCTCTTTGCCGTCGTCAAACCCGAACACCTCTATGAGCGGCCGATCCGCGAACGTCATCGCATCGTGTTTTATATCGGCCACCTCGAAGCCTTCGATCGCAATCTGTTCGACCGGCGTCTGTTCGATCTGCCCGCGTTTGCGCCGGAACTCGACCAGCTTTTCGCATTCGGCATCGATCCGGTCGGCGGCGGCTATCCGACCGACGAGCCGAGCGACTGGCCCTCGCTCGATACGGTGCGCGAGTACGCGGTACGCGCGCGGCGGCAAATCGACAACGCGCTCGACAACCTCGGCGACGTGGCTCGCGGCGAGGCAGCAGAGCAGTTGCTCAACGTCGCGATCGAGCATCGTCTGATGCATGCCGAAACGCTCGCGTACATGTTCCATCAGTTGCCGCTCGCGCAGAAGGACACCGCATTGCGTGAGGCCGTGGCGACGCGTCCCGAGCGGCGCGGGGCGTTGTCGTCGATGGTGAGCGTGCCGGCCGGGACCGCCGTGCTCGGCATGACGCGCGAGGCCGGCCGCTTCGGCTGGGACAACGAGTTCGGCGCAAGACAGGTCGAGGTGCCCGCGTTCGAGGTCGACCGCCATATGGTGACGAACGGCGCGTTCCTCGGGTTCATCGAGGACGGCGGTTATCGCGAGCCGAAGTGGTGGTCGCCACGTGACTGGGCGTGGCGCGAAGCCGAGCGCATCGACCATCCGGCCGGCTGGTCGCAACGCGCGGCGCGAAGCGACCATGGCGAATGGACGCTGCGCACGATGTTCGACGAGGTGCCGCTGCCGCTCGATTGGCCCGTCTACGTCAGTCACGCCGAAGCGAGCGCCTATGCGCGCTGGGCCGGCAAGACGCTGCCGACCGAAGCGCAATGGCAGCGCGCCGCGCATGGCGCGCCGCTGGCGGCATCGGGCAATTTCGACTTCCGCAGTTGGGACCCGCAACCCGTCGACGCGCATCCGGACAACGTCAGCACGTTCGGCGTCGAAGGTCAGTTCGGCAATGGCTGGGAGTGGACCTCGACGTTATTCGACGCACTGCCCGGCTTCGAAGCGTTTCCGTTCTATCCCGGCTATTCGGCCAACTTCTTCGACGGACAGCATTACGTGCTCAAAGGCGGCTCGGCGCGTACCGCGGCATGCATGCTGCGGCCGGAATTCCGCAACTGGTTTCAGCCGCATTATCAGTATGTTTATGCGGGGTTCCGCTGTGTGAGGGGTTTGACGGATTAAGCGATAGTTGACGCGGAAAATCGACTATCGCTTTATTGATCTGCTGCAGGAATCCTGGACAGAAATGAGTGTTAGTGTTTCGGAGCAATTTTCCCCATGACACGGGAGATTGGCGACGAAACGCAAACAGTACCCGGTGGAGCAGATCGTGGCGGCGCTCAAGCAGGCTGAGCTGGGCATGCCGGTGGCGGACCTGATCCGGCAGCTGGGGATATCCGAGCAGACGTATTAGCGATGAAAAAAGCAGTACGCGGGCCTGGAGTCGAACCAGGTCCGCGTACTCAGGCAGTTCCAGGACGAGAATGCGCGGCTCAAGAAGCTGGTTGCGGAACCCAGTCGAACAGACGCGCTTTACTGAAACCGCAGACGGCCGCCGCGCGATAGGGACGCCCGTCCCCGATGCGAGTGGCCATTGCGAGAACGCCCTGTTGGACGCGATCAGCCGAAAACCGCTCGCCGCCGGAAAGAGCTGCAATCATCTCCCCGGTCTGAGCGGCCACCCACATTTCGTCATCGGTCACTCGCTCAACCCCGATACTTACACATGACAGGCCCAGACTGCCGCATCTGGCGCACACCCCGGGCACCTGCCGTCGCCACCATAGTCCAAGGCGACGCGCTGGCGGACTGCCACAGGTCGAACGAGCGAGCCGCATCGCATGCCGCGGGCATACGGTAACGACACTGACATCCCAAAGAATCGGGCGCAACGCCGCCGGATACGATCTCTCGCGCAAACATTCGGGACAATGACGCGGCCCATCGGCTGCCACCCAGCCAGGTCCAGCACTGACACGAGCGCCGCAAGCGAAAGGTAACGGACCGCGGACAGTCCTGTTACTCTCGCCAGAGCCGTTTCGAGCCTTTCCGTACGTCCGCGCGCAAACAGGGAAACGGCGGCACTACGATTCCACCAGGAAAAGTGCCTCCATCTCCGGAAATCGTATCCCGAGCATGGCGACGGTTGACGAGATCATCGACGGCAACCGCATGTGCTTTGGCCAGCCGGCACAAATAGCTGACAACCCCTTCGCAATTCCACTGCCCCACGCACATTGGCGGAATCTGGCATAAGACCGATAAGTTATCCATAGCAATCACCAGGGGATTCTACCGTGCAGCTCAGCCCCCCAGGCGATTGCATGGCCTCCAAAAGAGATTCTTGCTTCATTTTTTTACCATGAATCATCTCATCTCAGACGCAATAACATACTATTTGGCTTAGGTTACATATCAATATAAAATAATAATGTCGAAAAATTCGACAATTATGTTCTCCGGATTTCTAAGGCATCCAAGGTGGATGATATTGAAGAGTGCTAGTCAGAGCCCAAAGAAGGAAGATAACAACGGGAAAATGCACTAGCAACTGCGTAAACGTAAAACCGATTACGTCTCTGGCGCGCAATCCTAAGACTCCTAGAAGCGGCAGCATCCAAAAAGGGTTGATGAGGTTGGGAAGCGCTTCAGCGGCGTTATAAACCGTGACTGCCCAACCCAGATGAACCTGCACAGCTTTTGCGGTCTCGATTACATAAGGGGCTTCGATTATCCATTTACCGCCACCTGAGGGGATGAAGAATCCCAATATTGCGGAGTGCAAGCCCATGACTGCTGAGAAGCTGGAGTGAGAAGAAATCGCAACAAAGAAGTGCGCAAGGTGCTCGGACAGTGGTACACCCGACGGGACGGCAGCCTTGGTGAGGATGAATGCTATTCCGCCGTAAAGCGGGAACTGGATAAGGACGCCTGCCGTAGATGGCACAGATTTCGCAATCGCATTAAGGAAGCGTTTGGGCCGCCAATTCAATAGCATCCCAAGCATCAAAAAGACAAAGTTGTAGGTGTTCAGGTTTGAGATCGCGAGTATAGGGTTTTTCGTAGTGAACTCGTGCCATATCCAGACTGCTCCAAGCAGGACGATCATGATTGTAATAACCGGCGAGTGGTCAAGCCGATCTCCAGGTCGAACCGGAGCGCTTAACCGCGTCTCCTGGTCACTAACGTCAACGCCCATATCCACTGCAGTGCGTACCCGATCACCTGTTGGCGCTGAAAAGTATGCGATTAGGACTGAAATTATTGTCAGAACAGCAACCACCAAGAACGACTGTGGAAGAAAAATTGTTTCGGAAAATGGAATAACGCCGGTGATAGCGAGCAGTCCCTTAGGAAGGCTTTCCGGATTCGCCTGTAATTGGGCCGCAGAAGAACTTAGGCCCAGAGCCCATGTGGCTCCTAGGCCCAGGTAAGCAGCAGCACCCGCTGCCCGGTAATCCATGCGCAAATCTTCGCGCCTCGCGAGAACCCGGACCAATAGACCACTAAAGATCAGGCTGATTGCCCAGTTCAGGAGCGATGTGGAGATACTCACGAATGCGACAAATGCAACGGCAGAACGTGGCCCTCTCGGTAAACGAGCCAGTCGATTCATCACTTTCGCTGCCGGAGGAGAAACAGCGACTACGTATCCAGAGATAGCGCCGATGACCATTTGCATGGTGAAAGGAATTAACGTCCAGAAGCCATCACCGAACGCGCGCCCAACCGTTTTAACTGGCGCTCCAATCGCCATCGCTCCAACCGCAACAACAATAACTGCGATCGCAGCAAAGATATACGCATCCGGAAACCATCTTTCTGACCACCGAGTCATAGCCGCGGCGACCCCCTCTAGCGTTCCAACCGTGTTCTGCCGGCTATCCCCTGCTAATTCTCTGCCTGATATCTGCTCCATGACTGCCTCCGATCTCCAATTTGATAATCTGATTATGTGAAAACAGCTACGCCGCGCCCCTTAAGCCATTCTTCTGATTTTCCCTACAATGGCTAAGGGAAATAGATTGGAATCGTCCATACCATCCTGCTGACAATGATTGGTTCTCGCTAGGCTTCAATCTCAATTTTGCTAGCCGGTATAGCCTGACAGGCGAAACACATACCATCCTCCTCTGGTCCATGCCCCCCCATGTGGTCAACTTTCCCCGACACAACACGAACCGCACAGCTTTCACATTGTCCAACTCGACACCCGCTGGGCATTGAGATTCCCAAGCTCTCTGCGAAAGATAGTAAGCTCCCCTTCTCCGAGGACCACTCAGCGCACACATTTGAGCGAGTAAATTGGACAGTGAAGTGCTGTGACGCATCCAGGTTAGGCTTGGAAGGCGACTTGAAAGCCTCCTTGAAGATGTCGAAGGAGGGAACGCCGCGATCGGTGAGTCCTGTAATAAACGCCTCCATCATCCGATCGGGACCACACAGATAAAATCTGGCTCGCCTTTGAATCAAGTCTTCGTCGACGTCTTTTGCTGTCAAATAACCCATAAGGTCATAATCAACGCCTGCCGTTTCTCCTTCTGGCTGGTTATAGCAATCAATCACCCTGAACTGCGACAAGTGCCCTTTTAGTTCGGCCACCCGCTCTCGGTAAGCGTGGGTGCGACTGTTCAGGTTTGCGTACAGGAGCAACGTCTCCGGCGCATCGGGGGAGTCCTTGACCGACTCGAGGTAGGAGATAAATGGTGTTATGCCTATTCCGCCCGCAACGAGCACAATCGGTTGCCTGCAGGTCAATGGCAACGTAAAGATGCCGCTTGGTGAGCGTACAGAGACGCGATCTCCAACTTTGAGAACGTTATGGATGTAGCTTGACATTGCCCCTTCAAAGGCTTGCCCGTTTCGAGCTGTTCCGCGTTGATGCCGCACGGAAATACTGTAGGTTTTCCGATCGGGTTCGACGGCCGGACAGACAAGAGAATACGCCCGGGTTGTTCCCTCTTCGCCAAGCGACGGAACGGACACGGTGATGTGTTGCCCTGGCAAATAGTCCGGCAAAGAACCGCCATCCACGGCTGCTAAAGTAACCGTCCGCACCCCACTTGCTTCTGCCTTGATTGAAGCCACATAAAAATCGCGAAATCCTTGCCACGCTCTTCGCATAACGTCATACGAAGGATCAAGATCGATATTGCAAGGAATACTTCGCAGTGGCGAGGAACCACTGATAGGGTCTCCGGCCGTGCCGTCCGCCAATTTGTTGAAGTTGCTGTTCCCAGGCCCTCGAACAGCCATTGCCTCCATGCCAATCTCGTCGCATGATTGCCACCAGCCATACTCGGCGACGATGACATCACGAGCTAACGCTTTAATCACACGCGCACGAAAACGAGCTGAACCATTAGTAGAATTTATTTTTACCCAATCTCCGTCTACGATTTTTCGCTCTTCAGCTAGTTCAACGCTTATCTCCACGACTGGATACGGTGCTCGCCGGCGAAGGCTAGCCAAGCTTCGATGTTGACTGTGGCAGTAGTATCCATTTTTGATTGAAGTAACGGTCAATGGATAGTTCGCATTATTCTCTGGTGTCGGGTTTTTATTAGGAGGGACATACGTGGGCACGGCTGGATAGCCATGTCGCAACAGTTTTTCGGAATAGAGTTCAATGCGCTGAGTTTCCGTATCAAATCCGCGCAAACCGTTTTCCGTCGGAAAAGTGTACTTTCGCTCATTCTGAACCAACGGCCGTATAACACCTTCTGGTACTCCTCGGAGAGTACCGATGTCTAATCCGAGCGGAGCAAGCATATGATTCCAGCCTGCTTCGACATTGCCTTCATAAAATTCTTTTTCCAGCCCTATTCGTTTTGCAAGGTCGAAAACAATTTCGTAGTCTCCCCGACTCTCGCCTCTGGGAGAGACCATCCGCTGCCGAAGCTGGATTAACTCAACCGCTCTGTCATTGATCTCGAAGCCGAAACGCAACGCCTCTCGTTCCCACGGTGTGTTCACGGGAAGGAATATGTCGGCATACCGAGACGTTGGCGTTTCGAAAAGGTCACAGTGCACGTGGAACTCCAACGAACTCAACGCCTCGTGCGCCGAATCCGCATCAGCGTGCGAAGCGAGCATATTCGTTCCAAAAGCAAAAAGCCCTCTAACCTGGTAGGGCTCTCGGCAGATAATGGCTTTATAAACATCTCGAGCTGTTACCCAACCGTGCGCTGCAGGGCCAATAGGACGATCGCCCAAGCCGAGCGCTTTGGCCGCCTGCAACGGATCAAGCAAAGAGAAAGCATTTATCCTGTTATAAGGCTGCTGGGTGAGCACACGGTTCGACCCTCGCGTGTCGAAAGCTCCGGTCAACGCGTAAAGTGTGGCGATTGCTCGTTCGGTTTGAGTGGCGTTCGTATGCTGAGCCACGCCCGACCAGGAGTGGTATGCAATTCTTTTACCTGGTTTCAACATGCCCGCAACAGTTAGCAAAACAGCCGGCTCAACCCCGGTTATTTGCTCAACTGCGTCGGGCGTATAACTTTCCAGAGCGTCCCTGTAAATCTGAAAGGCCGGAACGCACTGGACGACAATTGTCCGCCCCTTCGGATCGATTGTTCGTATTTCATACGCCCCTGTGATAGCGAGATCACCTGGCGATTGTTGAAGTTCAGAAGCGACCGGCACTCCCCGTCCCTTCAGAGCGTTCCATGCCATGTAACGATTTGAAGACGATCCCGGAGAAATGTCCCGTTCGCGAAGAAACATTCCGTTATCAGACCGGACGAGCAAGGGACCGTTCGTCCATTTTTTTACGAACTCGTAGTCCACATTGCCAATCTCAATCATTCGGCGGGCTATGCCGAGCGCAAGAGCGCCGTCTGTACCCGGGCGCACGCGCATCCATGCATTCGCCTCTTTCGCTAATTCCGTCGGGCGTGGATCTACAACGACTAGCGAAGCACCAGCGCGCCGTCCACGTCCTATCGCATCGGCCTGAGCAAGCCATGTGTTGGTCGGATTCGTCCCCCAAAGGACGATAACATCAGCATACTGATAATCTGCAGTAGGAAGTCCGCATCCAAATGTAAAAGCATGCGCAAAGTCTTTGTGCCAGTTGCATATTTCCGTTGCGTAGCAGATGTTCGGACTTCCATAAGACCAGATGAATCGCTCCACCCAGTCAATGCTGTCGCTCATTGGCGTACCGCTAGGCGTGCTTACACCGAACACCATTGACTCCGGTCCACTCTCCCGCTTGAACTGGAGAAGTTTTCCGGCAATCTCTGTCAGAGCTTGTTCCCAGGTGATTCGCATCCAACCTGGATCGCTCGCCCCTTTGGGCGTTGTGCGCCGCATCGGATAAAGCTTTCGATTAGGGCTATGCACGAGTTCAGGTGCTGCCTTTCCCTTCATGCACATTGCGGAGCCGGTCGGATGGTCCGGGTCCGGACGAACCTTTACCAGCACATCGTTCTTCACGGTGTTTATCGTGCCGCATCGCGATCTGCACAGCGTGCAATATCCTTTTTTTTCCTCTACTTCCATCTTGCCCTTCCTTCGCTATTTCGAAGAAATCCTATCTAGTCACAATTTGATCGCCAAATTCATATTTCTAATCTCCTGATATCGTTTTTTTCAATATCGTTTGTTGTATTCTTCTGTGACACCGGTCGTCGGCCTCATTGGGTTCGCGCCAGGATCATTGGAGGTTGCACCTTGAGCACTCATATCACCCTTAGACAGATCGAGTACTTCATCTCCGTCGCCGACACGGGTCAGATCTCGATATCTTCCAGCCTATGCAATGTGTCGCAGTCGTCCATGACAATCGCGCTCCAAAAATTGGAGGAGAGCCTGGGAGTAGAGCTTCTTTTAAGACATGCAAAAGGCGTACGGCTAAGCGACGCCGGAGAGAGATTTCTCCGCCATGTGCAACAAGCCAGCCGCTCGGTTGAAGATGCCGTGTCAGCTGCGCAGGAAGTTCCAGTGCAGATATCTGGCCGCGTCAAGGTTGGGATGACGGATACGATCTCCGCATATCTCCTACCGTCGCTCGTCACATCGCTTCGTCAGCGGTTTTCAGACCTGGATATCGAGGTTGTCGAGCGATCACGCAAAGATATCGAAGAGGCTCTCATACACGACAAATTGGAATTGGCGCTGCTGTTAGTATCGAACGTCGCGCCAGCCGACGAACTAACCTTTGAGGTCGTTCTCCGCTCGCCGAGACGCCTTTGGACAGCACCCGACCACCCGCTGCAGGCAGCCGAGCGCGTCACACTTGAGGACGTTGCAAAAGAAAGATTTCTGCTGCTCGACATGGATGGGCATATAGCAACGGTCAACAGGTACTGGGGACATTACGGACTTGCTCCACAAGTCCACATACAGAGCCGTTCAATCGAGGCGGTTCGCAGCCTGGTTGCTGTGAATCACGGGGTCACGATTCTCTCTGACCTGGTGTATAGACCGTGGTCGCTAGAGGGACGTCGCATAAGCCGCCGCGACATTAGCGCTGAGTTGCCGACGATGGATATTGGCGCTGTTTGGCGGAAGGGTCACTCATTAAGCCCTCAGGCTCGGGCATTTCGCCACCTGCTCCGGTCCTGGAAACCTCTGTTCAAGGTTTAAACGTGCTGTTCTCTGGCCGAGATGGCGCGCCTATGCGATCAGCAGGCTGCATTTCAGCGTGACACGACCACCGGAGCGGTACAACAATGAGCACGAACATCAGGGGCGATAGTGCTACGTCAAGACGCCTTGGCGTACCTTCCTCGACTCACTCGAACTCGCCAGGGGGAAACCGATTCCTCACTGAATCGCATTCCTTACTTCGCGTCTCCGACTACCTGTCAGGTCCGGTCCAGGCTAATACATGTCATCCGACGACAATCACGGGAGCACCGCGCAGCGCAACCGGGTGCTCCCTTACCACGAGTTACGCTACAACCGCAGCGCGCACACGTTCGACGATCTGATTGTCCCTGCCCTGCACCAGCGGCATCACGACGAAGCCGAATTCGATCTCCCTGTAGTTATCGTTCTTCAAACCTAGTTCCGTCCCGCCCTGCTTTTCGGTAACGGGAGGAATCAGTTCCTCGCGCGGCGCGTAAGCAAAATCATTCCAGATCAGGGGATCACCTTCGATGTTGAACTGAGTGGTCAACTTGCGATAGCCGTCCGAAGTGACAAAGAAATGCAGGTGCGCAGGGCGATTTCCGTGGCGACCCAATGCGCCCAGCAGCCTCAATGTGAGGATGCAACGTCGGCGTGGACTGGAGCACGCCAGGTGAAGCCAATGATGACGCCGAGTACGCAGAGCGCGGCGATATACCAGGCGGGCGCCATGAGGATGCCCTGCCGACCCACCATGTACGAGGCGACTGCCGGTGCGGTGCCGCCGAAGATCGCGTAGGCTGTGTTGTACGACAGTGCAAAACCCGTGAAGCGGACCTCGGGCGGGAAACTTTTCACAATAATGTACGGCCCGAGCGTAATGGTACCGATCAGGAAGCCGCCGGCGATATAGAGCGGCCAAACCGCGCTACTGCCGGAAGTCAGCGCGAAGTAGAAGGCGCCCGTCACAACGAGCATTGTAATGCTGCCCAGCGCGTACGCCTTGCCGCCGCCAATCCTGTCCGCGACCCAGCCTGCGATCGTGCTGCCTATGATCAGTCCCAGAATCGACCACGAGTTGTTGGTGAATACCGCTTTCGCTTCATAGTGGAACTGCGACTGCAGGAAGGTCGGTGTGTACAGAAAATACAGCACGAAGATGCCGGAGAAGACCCATGTGGCCAGCAGCGATACAACGATCGCACCACGATGATGTTTGAGCACGACCGACAGCGGCAAACGCGAGTCAGCGGCACGTTTGGCGCGCAGCGCTTCGAAGACGGGCGTTTCGTGCAGGTAGCGACGCAGGTAGACGGAGATCAACCCAAAGACGCCGCCCGCGATGAACGGCATGCGCCACCCCCAACTCCTCAGGCTCTCCGCATCGAGATTGCCCATCAGATATTTGGCGCTCAACGCACCCAGCAGGATGCCAGTGCAAAGACCCGACATCAGCAGGCCACACGCGAGACCCACGCGGTCACGGCGCACGTGTTCCGAGCAGAAGATCCAGGCACCCGGAACTTCCCCACCAACGGAGAGGCCCTGAAGGACGCGGCACAGCAGAAACAGCAGTGGCGCGGCCATGCCGAACATCGTATAGCTGGGCAGCAGGCCAATCAGCAACGTGGGAAATGCCATCAGGAACAGGCTGAGTGCAAACATTTTCTTGCGGCCGATCCGGTCGCCGAAGTGGGCGAAGAAGATACCCCCGATCGGACGAACGAGGTAGCCGGCGGCGAAAATACAGAACACCTCGAGTTGGGCAAGCCATTCCGGTGTGTGCGGCGGAAAGAACACGGTAGCGAGTAGCTTCGTGAAGAATACGGCGACGATGAAGTCGTAGTATTCGAGTGCGCCGCCGAGGGAAGCGAGCCCTAGCGTCTTGATGTCGCGCCAGGACATCGACTGCCCGCCCAGGGCAGCCTCATTCGGTCGTACAGGGGTAGTACTCATTCGTTGCCTCCAAACACATGAAAGTTGACGCCTGGCAAAACTGCCACCCCCATTGATCAGCACACTGATAAATAGGGTATAGAACTAGCCCACTAACGAATCCTCGGGTCGAAATGCCTGCGTGACGCTTCTCTTATGTTGACTCTTAAAACCAAGGGAATCTCAGCCGTTAGCAACGGCCCGCCAACTTGGCTGTAAAATAATCAGCGTACTGACAGATAGGTTTGTATCCCGAAAAAAAAACGAATGCAACAGGAGTTCCCCCAGGCCGTCCCGTCAAGGACTGCAGACGGCGTGTCTGCAACCCAGGCGCGCACTACGCAGCCTGCCATGACGCAAGCGCCACCGACTGCCACCGCCAGACAACAGTTACACTTGTCCTGAATGACAGGACTCTTTGAAAAGGATGAATATGGGTACAGTTACGGAGAAAAAGACTGCCGTCGCGGATTCGGCGATTGAGACCGGTCACCTCTGGCAGCGTCCGGGCTTCCTGATCCGGCGCCTCAATCAGATCCACGTCGCACTGTTCTTTGAAAGCTGCAAAGACTTCGCGATTACGCCGGTTCAGTACGGCTTGCTCACAACGCTGAGCGAGCGTCCTGGGCTCGACCAGACCTCACTCTGCGCCGAAGTCGGCGTCGACCGCACGACGATGGCCGACGTTCTCCGGCGCCTGGAAGAACGGGGACTCGTCAAGCGCGAGCCTAGTCCCGCTGATGGACGCCAGAAAATCGCCAATATCAGCAGCAAGGGGCAGCGCGTCATGAATGACATGTATGAGAGCATGCGCGAAGCTCAGGTCCGATTTCTGGCTCCTTTGGACGCCAAGGAGCGCATTGAATTCATCCGGATGATGATGCAGCTGGTCGAAGGCAACAACCAGTATGGCCGCACATTACTCAAACACTTCGACTGAAAATATGGCGTCCTGGGACGCCATATTTCCGCTCTCAAAACCGATGCAATATCCCGACTCGCGTCAACAGTTGCCTGTCGTTGCTCGACGCACTCGACACTGCCATGATCCATGCCTGCGGGTCGTTGTCGCCACTCACCTTCTGATACACGGCTTCTGTATAAAGTACCGTGCGCGTGGACAATGCATATCGAACGCCCACTGAGAACTGGTTAGCCTTGTCGCTGGCAAGCACGGCATTGCCTTTCATCAATTCGTAGTCTCCACCAACTGAAAGTGCCGACGTAATCTGGTAGTGCGCACCGATCTGATATACGTTGATGGTTGCGTTGTTGGCTGTGTTTTTTGTGTTCGTGTACAAGACGTTAAGCACGGCCAGACCGAATTTGTATTCGGCGCCGGCCCCGAAATTTCGTATCCCTGCCATGCCGTTCGCAAGCTGCGCGTACCGTTGGTACGTATACGCCACACCCGCGGAAAAAGGCCCATTGGCATAGTTAGCGCCGAAACTCTTACCGTCGTTCTGCGCGATCGCGCCAGGCACACCGCCAAAGCTGTAAAGCATGCCGGCTGAGAATCCATAGTACGTTGGCGTCGTGTATTTCACCGAGTTGGAAATGGCGGTGCCCGACATGCAGTCGAAATTCGCGTTCCCTGAGGAATTTCCCGGAATGCCAAGGCCCGAAAATGGTCCCTCCCGAAAACCGTACAATCCCGCGATGTAGATCGAATTGTCAAAGCGCAGCAACGAGTCAATCATGAAGTCGTACTGTTCTCCAAAAGTCAGTTTCCCGTACTGATCGCTCGACAGACCCACATAAGCGTTACGGCCAAAAAGTCCGCCGCCGTTCGTTGGAAAAATTGCGCCGGTTCCGAGATTGAACTGGTCGATCAATTCAAATATTGCCTTGTTACCGCCGCCGAGATCTTCCGTGCCGCGCAGGCCCCACAGGTTCGGCATCGCGATGCCGTTATCCATCGTGTAGTTATGGCCGCCCTTCTGATTAGTGACTATTGTGACCCCCGCATCGAGCGCACCCCAGAGTTGCACGGAAGATTGTGCGCGCGCCGGAATGGCGGCCGCAAGAGTACACGCTGCTGCAGCAACGGCCCATGAATTTCTCATCGCCAAACCTTATATGCAAGATTGTACGAAGATCTCCGTTACCCAAATGAACAGGATAAATCTTCTCTATTTATTAAAATATGAATTACTTAGAAATGTCCCGGCGAAAAGTTTCTGGAACGAAAAGCACACCGACTATTAGAGAGAGCACCGCAATCACAATCGGATACCACAGGCCAAAGTAGACGTTTCCGTTCGCTACGGCCATGGCCGAAACAACGAACGGCAACATCCCGCCGAACCAGCCCGATCCTAGATGGAACGGAAGTGACAGCGAGGTGTAGCGGATTCGTGCGGGGAACAATTCAACCATGAATGCCGCCATCGGACCGTAGACCATCGCGAGATACACAATCAGCAGCCACATAAGGAAGATGACCATGGGCGTATTGATCTGCGCCGGGTCCGCATGCTGCACCCACCCAGCGGCCAGCAGCGCATTCTCCAGCTCGTGCCGATCGCTGCCGTGCACGGTGACGTCGCCAATAGTGGTATCCGCCGACTGCCCTGGTTGCAATGGCATCTGCTGGTATGAAACGCCCGATGCACTCAGGAACGAACGAATGCGGTCGCAATCCGTTTTCGGTGCGGCAAACAACGAAAAGTGGCAGTCATCTGCGTGAACGATGACAGGTGAGTTTTTCTGGAACGCCTCCAATTTCGGATTCGCGTAGTGGGTCAACGCGTGAAAGATTGACTGCGTCGTTACGGCGAGCAGCAGGCAGGCTGCCATCATGATCCACTTACGGCCAATGCGGTCGGAGAGCCAGCCGAAGATCAGGTAGAACGGAAAAACGCACACCAAGGCGATGGCCAGATAGAGATTCACCGTGTTGGGAGCGACCTTCAGCGTGTTCTGCAGAAAGTACATCGAGTAAAAATGACCAGTCCCAAACACGACGCCGACGCCGGAGGCGGTACTGAACAGCATGATGAGCACGTACTTGAGATTTTCCCAGCTGCCGAAGCTCTCGCTGATCGGAGATTTCGACAGTTTTCCCGCATGCTTCATACTCTGGAATGTCGGCGACTCGGCTAACTTCGTTCGAAGGTAAACGGAGATCACCAGTAGCACGAGCGAAACCAGGAACGGCACCCGCCAGCCCCACTCCTGAAACGATGTACTGTCCATGGCGGACCGGCACGCGCTGACAACTGCAATGGATGCCAGCAAACCCAGTGTGGCAGTCGTTTGCAGCGAACTGGTATACAAACCCCGACTCCTGGCTGGGGAATGTTCAGCCAGATAGGTAGCCGCCCCACCCGTTTCACCGCCCAGCGCAAAACCCTGCAACAGCCGCAGGCATACGAGCAACAGCGGCGCCAACATCCCGATCCTTGCGAACGAAGGAAGCAGTCCCACACCCACTGTAGCGACACCCATCAGGACAATGGTCGCCATGAAAGTATATTTTCGACCGATCCTGTCGCCGAGCCGGCCGAAGAACAGCGCGCCGAGTGGCCGCACGAGGAAGCCCGCACCGAATGTCGCGAGACTGGCCAGAAAGGCCGTGGTCTCATTTCCACTGGGAAAGAAGAGCGTACTGAACGTTCCCGCCAGGGCGGCGTAGATATAGAAGTCGTACCATTCGAGTAACGCCCCAAATGAGGACGCGATGATAAGCGTAAATTCGCGACGCGTGACAGCGTGCCGCGACAGCTTCGACGTCGAGATATCCACTCCCACTTCTGGCTGCACAGTTTTCTCCGCAGATATATTTAGTTATACGTAATTATTTAAGGATGATCTGGCATAACCAGACCAGTATTGATGCACGCTTCGATTCGAAAAGCGCTAGCGATCGGCGCCGGGCACGCCTTATCTGACGCGCCCGTCTGCTTCGGCCCCGGCTACAAATTTCCAAGGACTCTGAGTGCTTCGTCCCGGGTCATGACAGCGGCGTACTTCTGTGCCATATCAAAGAGGTTGGCCTCGTGCGGAGCGATGGCACGGTCGCCTACGCAATCTGAGAGCACGAACGGACGGAAGCCGTACTGCATCGCGTCCACTACGCTCGAGCGCACGCAGCCGCTCGTCACCGCACCGGCGACCGCCAGCGTCTGTACACCGCGCTGTGTGAGCCACGCAGCCAGTGATGTGCCGAAGAACGCCGACGGCACCGTCTTGCGCACCACCAGTTCACCCTCACGCGGCGTGAGTTGCGACACGATGGCGCTGTTGTGCGTGTGCTCCTTCAGTGTGAGCAGACCCGGCACCTTCAGCGTAAAGATGTTTTCGTCCGCATCGTCGTCAGCGAATACGATACGCGTATGGGCGACGGGCCAGCCGCGCTCGCGCGCATGCGCCAGCAACGCAACGGTGCGCTCGATAGCTGGCGCGATGTTGCCTCCGCCAAACACTTCGGGGTCGGCAAAGCCGTTGACAAAATCGACGATAAGGAGGCCCACCGGCGCCTTCGGTTCAAGCGTCGAGCCGAAGCTCTGGCGCTGGTATGTATCAAGTTCATTGGACATGCTGATTCCTCACTTATCCAGCACCTTGCCATTGCGCACCACTGCTTCACCATCGAGGAACACATCGCAGTGGCGCAGCGGAATGTCGATGTGGCAGGTAGTTGTGCGCTTGCCACCCGCTTCGTTGTTCGGTCCGAGCGAGAACAGGAAGTTGCCCTCGAAGGCGCGCGCATCCATACCGATGGTTGCCTCCCGGTCATACAGCCCCAACGTTGACCAGTGCGCGCGTGGCTGCAGCCCCCAACCGATGTGCGAGATGGCATACGCCTCGGGGTCCTTGAAGGTACCCATGTACTCCTTGAGCAGATCCGCGTCCATGCCGCCTTCAATGCGCGTAGCAAAGCCGTTCTCGACAGTGAGCTCGATCCGGTCCTGCACATAGCATTTTTGCGGCAGCAGGATGTCGCCGCGGTCGATCACAATGCGCCCGTAGGCTCGCCCCTCGTCGGGAAATGTCAGTGCAAAGCCGCTGGGCCAGTGATCCCACCGGCCCGGCGTGTCGACAAAGCCGTACTCCGCGATCGCCTCGAATTCGCCTATCGGACAGTGGAAATCCGTTCCGGCGGCCGACACGATGCGCATCTCTTTGGACCGATTGATGTGGGCCTGGGCAGCCAGCACGCGCTCGCGGTCGGCCAGACTTGGCACTAGCCGTGTCAGCACTTCAGGCGGCTCGACCGCGAGCAGAATCCTGGTGCCGGTCTTCAGAATGTCGAGCTGCTCCGGCGAGAACAGCAGCGTCATCAGGTCCAGGACGAGGTCGCTCGCCTTGAGCGCGGCTATCGCCGCGGGGTTGCCCGTGAGCGGTGTCGTGCCAAGGTAGGCAAGCGAGTCGCGGCTCAGCGCCTTTTCGCCATTCACCGGCGGCAGGTCCAACCGGTTGACGATCGCACCCATCGACTGCGTCGCGATCAACGCGGTCGAGAGCGTTTGCGGATGGGTAGCCGCGCTCGTCAGAATCGTGACAGTCTGGCCCGCTTCAAGGCGCGAGAGTGTCAATACCTGCTTCCACGCCTCAACCATCTGGTAGTCGCTGACTGGCATCGAGTTCTCCTTAAAAAGGGGCGTCAAGCCCGAACGGTGGCCAGACTCGGCAGAGGCGTGCCCAAAAAATCACCGAACGCACGATAGAAACCGGGCTCGTCGTCCCACGGAATCATGTGGCCGGCATCGGACACGTGCGAGTGCTCGAGTTGCGGTACCAGCGTACGGATCTCTTCGACGTCTTCGGGGCGGACCACGTCGCCACGCCCAGCCGTCATCAGCAGGACGGGTATGCCGATGTGCGGCAGGTCCCCATGCACGTCGTCGGTATGGAAACCCTCAAAGCTCGCGATCACGGCGCGTTCGTCACACGTGTGCAGCCACTCGGCGCGCAGTTGGCGCTGCTCATCGGTCCAGGTAGGACAGAACGCACGCATACCCTCAGCGTCTGTGCCTTCGCGCGCCAGGCGCATCGAATCGACGTACCAGGGCAGCTGTGATGGATACGAGCGACGGGCCGGTCCGGATACGGGCGGGTCGAGCATGACCAGTCGCACAAGACCGTGCGGCTGCGTGCGCGCGGCGCGTGCGCCAATGCGGCCGCCCATCGAGTGGCCCACTACGCTGTAGCGTGTCAGCCCCAGCGCCTGAGCGAACGCGACCAGGTCCGCAGCCTGCGCATCCAGGCTGTAGTCCAGTGAGTCCGATGCCGAAGACAAACCCCGGCCGCGGACATCGAGCACATAAGTGTCGAACGTCGTGCCGAAGTGCTCACCGACGAAACCCCACGTTACAGCCGGGCTGGTGATGCCCGGCACGATGATGACAGAGTCCCGGCCGGCACGTGCGTCGGTCGCACCGCCGTAGCGCAGGTAGTGCTGGCGGATTCCGTTCGCGTGAACGTTGCCACCGTAGAGAAATGTGGATGTTTTGCTCATGCCCGTCTCGGAGTCGTTAAGCGTCAGCACGTCAGTAGGCACCAGAGAGCAACGCGCCGGCACCCGGCACTACGGCTTCCAGACCGAGCTGTTTGAGCATGGCGTAGGTCGTCGCAATCGAGGCGGTGATGACGGGCTTGCCCGTCATCGCTTCGACCTTGGCTACGGCCGGCAGCGAGGGCATCTGCACGCATGCCGAGAGCACGATCGCATCGGCGTGCGTTGTGTCCATCTGGGAAACGATGCCCGGTAGCAGACCGGGGTCGTGACGGCCGACCTCGAGGTTGTCGGGAATCTCGAGGGCACGGTAATCGAGCACCTCGTAACCTTCATTACGGATGTAGTCGACCACCAGCTCGGTGAGTGGCTTCATATACGGAGCCACCACCACAATACGCTTTGCGCCGATCACCTTTAGCGCATCAACGAGTGCGCCAGCGCTAGTGATGACCGGTGCCGCCCCACCATTCTCGACCGTACGCTCATGCAGTCGTTTCTGCGACACGCGGTGGTAACCGTGGCCCATCGCCATGATCGCAACCAGACACGCATAGCCAAGCACGTCCACGCGCGCGTCGCTGAGTTCCAGCGCACAGCGGTCCGACTCCGCGTCCATGGCGGCCAGCTCCTCCTTCACCACTTTCTTCATGCGCATGCGGCTGGAGTGGAACGTGAAACGCTCGGCACGGATCGTCTGGCGCGCGAGAAACATCGACGGAATCTCTGTCTCCATCGTCGTGTTCGAACTCGGCACAATCTGACCAATTCGGTACTGATTCGTCATTGCTACTCCTGGATAAATTTAACCTGATGTTTTCGCTGCTCGCGGTTAAAAAACCAGCGTCACAGCTTGAAGATACGTTCGGCATTGCCATGGCAAACGAGATTTCTGACTTTCTCGTCGAGTGGCGCCTGCTCAATGAAATCGGCGGCAATCGCGGTGGATTCATACGGGTAGTCCACCGAAAACATCACGGCCTCCGGGCCCATTTCCCCGATTGCACCAAGCAGAGATGGAGCCGAACAAACACCGGAAGTGGTAATCAGGATGTTTGTTCCGATGTACTCGGAAGGCGCGCGTTCGAGACGAATACCGTGCGAGTAAACAGCGAAACGGCTATCAAACCTCCAGCGCAGGTAGGGCAAGCCCTCACCCATGTGGCCCAGAATGACTTTCAGTCCGGGGAAGCGGTCGAAGACACCGCCGAAGAGAAGGCGCAATGCATGGCTGCTGGTTTCAACACCCCACCCCCACACGGCACCCGCCAGTTCTGGATGGCCGTCGAATACCTTTGGCACCACATACGCATCGGCAGGATGCAGATACAGAGGCACATCGAGTTCCTGCATCCGCTCCCAGAAAGGGTCGTAAGCACGGCCATCGTAGTACGTTCCCAGCGTGTGCCCATTCACCAGCGCGCCCTTAAAACCAAATTCCCGAACCGTGCGGGTCAACTCGTCAACGGCGCCATGAGGTGTGTGCATCGGCAGCGTGGCAAACCCGCCAAACCGCGTCGGATGCCGCGCAATCTGTTGTGCCAGAAAGTCATTGCTTTGCCTGGCGCGAGCAACTGCCAAGGCCGGGTCAGTCTCGCCCTGCACACTCGGCCCACTCTGGGACAAGATGGTGTAATCGATCCCGGCGCGGTCCATCTCGACGATCCGCTGCTCGTCGAAATCCGCAAGCCGGGCTGCAAGATCCGCGAGCACGTCCGGCTCGATGTGCTGCGTGAAGCTTTTTGAGTAGCCCTGGAAGCCAGGCGTTGAAAAGTGCTCTTCCAGGGCAATCTTCCGAATCCGTTTAATCACGACAAACTCCCATTTTTAATCAGCATGCTGACAATAAAGAGGCGAGACGGCGTGCTTGACACGCTACGCCCCCAATCTTCCGCTATCGTTGTGACAGCATTTATTCGCCTCGGCCAAAGAGCCGTTTCATACGACCCCACAGGACACTCCACACCAGACTGCCGACGTTGAATCGGGTCTGCAACGTTGCGGAGTCCGGCACGTCTGCGCCGCCCAACTGCGCGGTAATTCGCATACCAAAGTCAGCAATCATCCGTCGAACAAAATCTTTAACAAGCCCGGAACGAGAAAATTGCGCGAGCGGTCCTTGCAGCATGTATTCGAACGTGACCGCCACTCGTGTCTGCGTCCCGTTCGCTTCATCACTCAACGCGTAAGTCACGTCGCCGTTCGCCTTCGAGCGGCTGATGTTGTCCTGGCCGGCTCCACGCATCACGGCCCGATGCGTCGCGTCATCACGTTCAAGGCGTGCAGCACCGGCAAAATTCGCCGACATCGGCCCAAATTTGATGGCGATCTTGCCTTTCACTTTTTCAGCATCGTGCTCGATCAGTTCCGCCCCTGGCAGACAGCCGGTGACGGAGGGAAGGTCTCCCATAAAACCCCAGACCCGCTCAAGCGGAAACGGCACGACGAAACTGTCATCAATTGCCGTCCAGCCTTTGCGCTCACCCGCCGGCTGGGCAGCAGAAACCGGCGATGCCGCGCTCGCCTCTTGCGGCGCGCGTTCCGAGGAAATCGACGGGGCAGCCGCCACTGCTGCAAATGTCTGGAATGCACCGGTTTCCTGCGTCGCCGCTTGTCGAACTGGAGCAGTGGGAACGGTGAGGACGTCAGCGATCGGATTGTCTTTCAGGTCGCCAAGTACCGCTTTGATGGCGTTGACGATACCCATGTAGCCGGTGCAGCGGCACAGATTTCCGGACAGCTCGAGACGAATGCGCGACTCATCAGCGTCAGGAAAACGGCGCACGATATCGCGTGCCGTAATGAGCATACCCGGCGTACAGTAGCCGCACTGCAGGCCGTGATGCACCGAGAAAGATCGACGGATGCGCTTCATCAGTTCATCGTCGTCGAACCCTTCGATCGTACGCACCTTCTGGTGGTCGCAAGCGACCGCGAAAGTAATGCAGGAACGCACCGGTTCGCCGTCGATAAGGACGGTGCACGCGCCGCACACTCCGTGCTCGCACCCCAGGTGGGTACCGGTCAGATTCTGGTTATCGCGCAGGAAATCGCCCAGATGCGTGCGCGGCGCAACCTCGCCGCGTATCGCCCGGTCGTTGATGGTGAGTTCAATGACAGACATGGAAATTCCTGTTAACGCGTTAACGCGCTGATGAACCGAAGGTTTGTGCAAGACAGCGCTCAACCGTGGCGGCGTGCATGGAGCGGTCGATAGCGTCCGCATTCGGCATCGCGTTCGCCACACCTGCCGCAATCGCTTCCGGCGTGGCAGCACTTGGGCCCTGCTTCGCGATTGACTGCGCAAGCGAGTCCAATGCAGTCGGCGGGCCATCAAGCGCGCCAAGGACCACGCGGGCCAGGCCGGTTTGCGCGTCAAACGCCGCAGCTGCGCTTGCGTGGGCGAACTCGCCAGTCTTGCGGCAAAGCTTGTAATAGCCCCAACGCAGGGTGCTCCCGATTTTTGGCAACAGAACCGCAGAGATAATCTCGCCGTCGTCAAGCAGCGTTGTAAAGGCGCCCAGCATGAACTCACTGACGCGCACGTGACGCGTACTGCCCGCCTTCGCGAGCTCCAGCCTGGCGTCGAGGGCCGAAAGCGCCAACGGCCAGTCCGCTGCGGGGTCGGCATGCGCCAGACTGCCGCCGATGGTTCCTCTGTTACGAATCGCGCGGTACGCAATACCCGAAGCGACATACTGCATAAATCCGTTACGCAAAGGTTCGTACTTCCCGTCCTCGATTTCCGCGTGAGTAATCGCCGCGCCCACACGAACCACATCGCCTACGACAGTGACGCCGCGCAATTCGTCAACATGTGACACATCGACCACGCGCGATGGCCTCGCCAGGCGGAGATTCAGCATCGGCCCCATCGACTGGCTACCGGCAATCGGTTTCACGCCCGTCGCCGAATCACCGAACTCACGTAACGCGTCAGACAATGTAGCAGCGCGTACGTATTCAAAAGCGGCGGCCTTCATCAAATCACCTCGTGAGCATGTTCTGCTTCTGCCTTGCCGTGCGAAGCCGCTTTGGCCGCTTCAATCGCGGCAAGCAGCCGTCGCGGCGTGAGAGGTGTCTCGCTGACGAGTGCTCCAATAGGGCTAAGCGCATCGTTTACCGCATTGAAAAGCGTGGCGGGGGGTGCGATTGCACCGCCTTCGCCGACCCCCTTCGCGCCGAATTCCGTGTAGGGCGACGGCGTCTCCATATGAATGATGGTCAACGACGGCAACTCCGTCGGCCCGGGCAACATGTAGTCTGCGAGCGTGGACGTCAGTGGCTGCGCGTTATCGTCGTATAGCGTTTCTTCATAGAACGCGGTGCCGATGCCCTGTGCCGTGCCGCCGATGGTCTGGCCTTCGACAACCATCGGGTTAATCATTCGCCCGCAGTCTTCAACGATGACGTAATCCAGAATGTCGACGTGGCCCGTTTTTGTATCAACCGCCACGGCAGCCGCATGCGTCGCGTAGCTGAATGCGCCGGTATCGACCTTCGGCTTGAAACCCTGAGTTGCTTCGAGCCCGGTCAGATCCACGCCCGGCGGTAAGCGTTCGGGCCGCAGATACCACGCGTGACCGATCTCCGCGAGGGATACCCGTCCCGTTGCGCCAACCACCTCGCCGGCCTCGAATCGGACCGCGTCTTCCGGTTCACCCAGGATATGTGCGCCAATTTTGATCAGTCGCGGTACCAGTTCGCGGCACGTTGCCGCGACTGCACCACCTGCCATGACAATGCTGCGAGAGGCGTAGGTACCCGTGGAGTACGGCGTGAGAGCCGTATCGCCGTGCACGACCTTGATCTTCTGAATCGGAACGCCCAGCACTTCATTTGCGATCTGCGCCAATGTCGTTTCCATACCCTGGCCATGGGAATGGATTCCGGCACGAACCTCCAGACCGCCATCCGCTGTGATCCGGACAGTTGCCAGGTCGTAGCCTGGAACCACCGGCAAGCCCCACGACGCGAACACTGCCGTGCCGTGTGCCGATTGCTCCGTGAATGTCGCGAACCCGACACCGATCAGCCTGCCGTCTGGCTCACCCTCTTTCTGACGACGGCGCCATCTGGCAACATCAAGCTGTTCAGCGGCCCGCTTCAGACTCTTCTGGAAGTCGCCACTGTCGTAGTGCTTCTTGACAACGTTCGTATAGGGCATGTCAGCCCCGCGAATCAGATTGTCGTAGCGAACCTCCCACGCTTCGCGGCCGACTGCGCGCGCAATGGCGTCCATCGTCAGTTCGATCGCGAAACAGACGCCGGTACGTGCCACGCCGCGATACGGGAGGAACCCGGGCTTGTTGGTTGCCGCGCACTGGGTACGGCAGCGGTATCCGCTGAAATCATAGGGGCCAGGCAGGTTACCCAACGCCTGCCCTGTTTCGAGCCCAATCGTAAAAGGCCACGCGGAATACGCGCCGCCGTCAATCAACAGGTTACAGTCCAGCGCCAGGAGCCGTCCATTGTTGTCCGCATATGCGGTAAGTTCGTAGTGGTGCTGGCGCGTATTCGCACCCGCGATCAAATGCTCGCGACGGTCTTCGATAAAGCGAAACGGACGTTTGTAGGTGAGAGCAAGCCACGCAATGCAAAGCTCTTCCTGTTGAAGCACACATTTGTAGCCGAATGCACCGCCCACATCAGGCGAAATGACACGCACCTGAGCATGGTCAATACCAAGGCATTGCGCAAGCACCGTACGGATCATGTGCGGGACCTGGGTCGACGTAATGACGACCAGTTGCGCCTGCGTGTGGTCCCAGTAGGCCAGTACGGCCTTGCCTTCCATTGGGACCATGCACTGACGGGCCAGGTCGACCTTTTGTCTGACGACGACGGGTGCATCTTTGGAGCGCTCGTCGAAATTGACATCCGCCTTCAGATCGAGGAAGAGATTGTCTGTCCAGTGGTCATGCACCCGCACGTCTGTGCGCTCGCGTGCTGTAAATGCACTCGCAAACGCAGGCAGTTCCTCCAGATCCAGCTCAACTTCCTCCGCGATGTCCTCGGCCTCGGCGCGGGAACTCGCGAAACACATTGCCACAGGTTCGCCGACAAAGCGGACTTTCCCGGAGGCGAGCGGCGGGTGCGACGAAGGCTTGTAGGTCGGCAAGCTGGAATCAGCCACGATGTCTGTCGCCGTCTGCATGTCTTCCCGCACAATGACCTGATCAGCGAAGCGTTCGGGCTTGCCGATGCGCTCGATGCGAGCATGCGCAAGTGGGCTGCGCAGGAACGCCACTTCCTGCAAATCAGGAAACGTATAGTCGGCAACGAATTTTCCCTTGCCATGCAAATGGCGCTCATCTTCGCGACGCCTCACGCGGGCGCCGATGCCGCCGCTTTCGATGGGCGCTTCCGTCGGTTCGGTGTGGCTCATATGCATCCCCCTGGTTTGTGGCCCGCTCTTGACATTCTCGGCTTACCCCCTTCAAACAGGATAGGCTAGATCGTTCGCAATCATCGCCGTGTCATAAATAGCCTGCCGTTCCTTCAGAAGCAGCTCATTGCCCTTTCGAGCAAAGCGGTCGAAAAGCCGACCGGCCTGATGCAGGCAAGTCGCGCCTTCGACCAGGGTCTGCATCAACATGTAGTTACTCTGAGCAATGATTTCTTCGTCTGTCACGTCAAGAATCCGAACGTTGGTGACGAAATGCAGCATCTGTCGCGGCGCGAACATCTGCGTTCTGGAGATAGCTACTGCGCGGTCGCGCAGCATGTCCCGCCCTTCGGCGTAGACCAGGCCGACCGGAAACCCGAGGGCGGCATTTTCGTACTCGGTCACCCGGTAAAGACAGTTCTCCGTAAAAAAGTCCGGCCACCGCTCGACGTCGCCCCCGTCGAGCACCGCACAATATTCGGCATGGAAATCTTCCACGGCTGCGCGCGCAGCAAGTGCCTTGTCGTGTGCAATTGGTTTCTTTTCGAATCCTGGCAGCATTTAAAACCCCATCACGTCACGGTAGTGTTTGTACATCGCGCGAATTGCAGCTTCCGAAATCAGATTGTCCGCGGTTCCAGTTTTTTCACTGTCGAGTTTGAGCACGCTGCGATCGGTTACGGAGCGACGCACACCTTCCTGCACAAACTTCATGGCTTCGTTGTCCTCGAGACCGAGGAATCCAGCCGGTCCCATCAGGTTGCCCTGGCGCAGCCGGTGGCGTGTGGTCTCTTCTGTATCGTCTTCGTAGCCGAACATCGTCCACAGCATCACCATGCTGTTTGGCCCATTCGGAACGATATGCCGCACCCCCAAAGTATTCATTTCACGCTGGACGATCAGATTCGGCCAGATCGTCTGCATCGTCACCGACCATTCAGAGTCAAACTCCTTGACGTACTCAAGGAACCGCTCATCCTTGAGGACCATACCCTCGTGGAACGAGCGCATTTCTTTTTTCTTGTCGGTGTCCACCGTTGCATAGAGTGAATCGCTTTTGGCCGACGCCATCGTGCCGTGTATGCCGTATTTACTGTCGGCCACCATCGCCGAGCGGTTCCCTGCAACCAGCAAGCCGAACACCACCAGGAAGGAGTGCAGCAGCGTTGCGTGGTAAGGATCCTTCAGATTCTCGTGGTACATCTTCCAGTTGCATGGCAGCTCGTTCTTGTAAAACCCGAGGATGCGCAGCTTCTTGCCGTTGAAGACGGTGTCGAAATCTTTCAGGATTTCGGGCGTGAGGTAATCTTCAATAGGCTCCATGTCGTGCGTGAACGAGGCGAAGACCACTCCGTTACGCGTCGTGACAGCAAGCTTCTTGAGACCGTGGTCCTCATTACGGAAGTCGCGCGGCATCCCGCCGAGCTTGTTCACACCCCGTTTGAACGGAATACCTTGCAGATTCCCTTTCAGGTCATAGGACCACTGGTGATACGGGCAGACGAACTCAGCATTGTTGCCGCGCGTGTGACGACATAATTCGGCGCCACGATGGGCGCAGCGGTTTTCGAACACATGAATGGAACCATCTTCTGCGCGTGAGACGACCACCGGCGTCGGACCTACATACGAGCGCTTGTAGTCCCCGCTGTTGGGCACTTCGGCCTCCAGCGCAACGAAGTTCCAGGTACGGCCCTGAAAAATCCGCTCAACCTCGCGAGCGTACACATCGTCGCTCGTGTAAACCCAGTCTGGAATAGCGTGAAGGCCGTCCTCCGGCCAGACCAGTTGCTCGATGGGCTTATTTTTGACGCTCGGCGTACCAAGGCCAATTACCGTCTCTGACGAATACAAAGTACTCTCCTGAATGCGTTATGAGTGAGCTTTTCGTTCAAGTTGCCGCAACTTGACGTTCAGGTCCGCGAGGGCCTCGGGGTCGACCTGAATCGCCTCCTCAACGAGACGGCGAATTGCACGCAGTTCGCCACCGCTATTGACTGCGAGCGCGTACACAATGACGTTGTTGCTCAACCCCATCAGCAGAACCCTGTCGCTCGATACCCGGCGCTCGATCCATTGCTCTATTGGGCTGTCGAGCATTCCTAGCATCTGTACGTTCCAGTCATACTGATCTGTCCAGAACCAGGGGTTTGGCCGATATTCGATCGACTCTCCCAGCATGTTGCGCGCGGCAACGATCGCCTGGTCTTGCGCGTTCTGCCATGATTCGAGACGCAGACGTCTTCCGGACGCGCCAAATGGGAAATTTGCACAATCACCCGCGGCATAGACACCGGCGCCCGACGTCCGGCAATGCGCATCAACGTGTATGCCGTTGCCCGTTTCCAGACCAGACGCTTTGGCGAGCTCTTCATTCGGCTGCTGCCCAATGGCAACCACCACGAAATCGAACCGCTGCGGTGCATGGTCGGCAAACGTCAGCGCTACCCCCGACGCATGCTCCACGGAGGCAACCAGCCTTGCGCCCAGCATGAACTTCACGCCGTTCTGTTCGTGCCTGGCGCGCAAACGCTCCGAGAATTCGTGCGGCAACGCGCGGCCCAGTATCTGCTCCCCCGCTTCAACCACGGTGACATCGATTCCGCGCGCCCTTGCGCTTGCTGCGAACTCAAGCCCAAGGAAGCCGCCGCCGATGACGGCCACCGAACTAGCACCGGCCATGCGCTGCCGCACCCGCATCGCATCCGGCAGCGTACGCAGCGTGAATACATGGCGACTGTCCGGCGTGCCGGGCAGGTGGCGCGCGCGACCGCCTGTAGTCAACAGGCACTTGTCGAAGCTGATGCTTCGCCCGCTTCTGAGCATCGCAGTGCGGTGTGTCACGTCCAGTCTTTCGACACCGTCTGCGATCCAGTCGATCTTTCTGGTGGCGTAGAAGTCGCTCGAATGTAGCCACGCGTCGAAGCATTCGTTATCGTCCACTGCCGTCAGTACCGTCTTTGACAATACAGGCCGCTCGTACGGCCTATGCTGTTCATCACCGACGAGCAGGACCGATCCCTCGAAGCCATGCGCCCTCAACGTCTCGGCTGCACGGCCGCCTGCCTGTCCGGCGCCGACGATCAAAATCGTTTCCACTTTCGGATTCCTGACGTAGTCAAAAAGGTATGGCGCTCAGAGTTCAACCATCACCGCACCGCCTTCCACGTGGACCTTGTAAGTCCTGAGCGGAGCGCTCACCGGCGCACAAAGCGCGGCGCCGGTCTTCACATCGAATTTCCCCTGATGAAGCGGACACTCAACGCATCCGTCCTCGAGGAAACCGTCACTAAGCAGCGCGAACTGATGCGTGCACACGTTGTGCGTCGCATAGACCTCGCCATCTACGAGGTACAGGGCGATCTGCTCCTTGTCGACCGTTGCTGCGTAAGGCTCGTCCGGGTTCAGATCGTCAAGATTTGCCGCGAATTTGAGTGTCATCGACTTGCCTAGATAATTGATCAGTATGCTGATGAATTGATAGTATCAGCAATTCGTCTTGAGTCAATAAGGCAAGAACCTATCGTTTACCCTTTGAAAGTGGACTTTGCCGCAATAAGGGCCGAACGGTGAGCTCAACAGCTGGCAGAAACGTGAACCGCATGATGAAGAAGACGAAGGGATGCAGACGGAACCGCACGCCGCAGTTTCGCGCCGATCAGTAGCGCAAGGATCTCGGACCGGTTGATCACCGGCGACACCCCACTCGCCAGAATTATCAGCACACAGGACGTCCACCCCGGAACAATGAAGACGTTTTCAGCCCTCACCGGCTTATTTTTAGCCATGGGAGATCGGCACGGCGTACACGAAAGGAGACCATGCGCCTGTGAATCACTAGAGAATGAAAGGGACGGCGCGGCAGAATTGTCGTGACGAGGTGATAATCGCGACAAAGTCGCGCGCCGTCGAGGACCTCGGACCGAGGCAGTCGCTGAGTTCATAGTTAAATTGGCTGAAGATAGCTTGCGATGTCTCAAAACCGACCGCATTGATCTCTATCAACTGCATTCGTATCGCGACCTATCGCCTCTTGATGAAGTTATCGATGCAACGAAAAGGCTCGTAGATTCAGGCAAGGTGCGATACGTCGGTTGCGGACATGCGAGCGACGAGGAGTTGAGACAACTCATCAGCTTGTACCGCCCAGGCCATTTCGTTTCTTGCCAGGTCGAATGCAACGTTCTGCAGCCGCAGGGGCTACGGCATCGGGCCTCGTTTTTTGATGAAAATCATCTCGCACTGTTGGCATTCAGGGTCTTGGGCGGCGGCGTTCTTACTGGTAAATATGTGCATCGAGGAATGCAAGTCTTTGCAAACTGAAGGAATGGATAAGAAGGCTGTCCCTAGCAAGACTGATTCCACTTGCCTTGCTATTAACTTATATCGCGTCTGTGCCTCCGATTACGTTAGGTTTACTTTACCCCGGGAGGGTTTAAGGGGCTAACCCTTACTCGGCACGATCCTGTCAAAGTCACCGTTCCTGAATGCATCGTCGCGCCTCTGCTGGAAACAGTGGTGCTTCAGTGGCTTTGTATTCCGATCTTAAGAAAGGCGCGGGTCCGAGCAGGCTTCGCAGTCCTCGCTTCAGCAATTTTTTCTCGCGCATAGTTACAGTGTTTTATACATAAGCCTAACGTTCTGTGTAGGGTTGGTGCTGGGTTCGGTGTTCGTGATCGAAGACTCACGAAGAGGCAGGCCGTTTTTGGCGACGTTTTTGGTACACGCTCTTCACAACACAGTGCCCACAGGAATGATGATCTTAGCTGTTTGACCACATGCACAGATGACGCAACGAACTCGGAGCGTGGTTGCAGCATCGCCTCGAAAGCTGCAGATCCGTGCTCATTCGTCCTCGGATACGCGCCATGATCGACATGTCCTCGCGCCTTGAGTTCAAAAAACCCAGGAGGACCATCGAAAAGTGGCGGTCGCGGTCGGGACGATAACCGCAACCACACCATAAAAGTGAATTCCGAGTGCGGTTACCGGATTTCAGGCATGCCTGGCACCCGCCCTCGGCACAGGACCAAAGAGATATTGCAGTTTGGTATTGGGGACGAAAACATATGACGTGTGGTCTTCTCCGGGTAGAGGTTCCCTTGACGAGCACGCATCACAATCTCGTCCGGCGTCACCGTGAATCCCTCTCGCGTCGCCACTACCTCGACATGCTGGTAGTCAAGCCGTAAAACAGGAACCCTGATTAGACCGAGTGAACGCGCTGCCGCGAGACGATGATGACCGTCCATTACGGCAAGGCTTTCTTTTTCAAGAAGGATCGGCACGCGCCAAAGACCGCTGTATTTCATTGCATTCGCAAGTTCCTCGGCATGTGCCGCGCTGTGTTCCTCATTGCGCAGAATTCTCTCTGGATCGATGAATTCGATTCCGACGGTCGCAAGTTTCATGTCAACGTCCCTGCGCGGGCGTCAGCGTTCCTCACCACATCGAAAAACCTTCGCTCTGGATGCGGATGGCTCAGGAAATCGTGATGCGATATATGCCATCCATATGCGCCTGCCAGTCTGAACACGATGCGATCACCCACTCGCAAACGCCCAACCTCGACTTCGCGCGCAAGAACATCTTTTGGGGTGCACAACTCTCCGCACAGCGTCACTGCCGCACGCTCAAGCGATGGTCTCCCGAACGCATACGGCCACGTCTCGTTGGGCACGATTGAAAAGGGATGATTGTGCTGCCACGACGAAGGCAGACGAAAATGGTGGGTGCCACCACGCAGGATCGCGAAGTTCTTTCCGTGATTACTTTTGAGATCGACGACTTCTGTTACGTAGTAGCCACAATCTGCGGCAATGAAACGCCCGCACTCGAACACAATCCGGCAACCCTTGTCGAAATCGGTCAGCAAAGCACCGAGTCCGGCGCAGAATGCGCTCCAGTCGAAACCGCTGTCGGGGTCGACATAATTGACGCCGATTCCTCCTCCGACGTTAAGCGTCTCCAGCCTCAGACCACATTCGCGCTGTAACCGGCGTGCGAGCGTCATGTAATGGGCCATCAAAGCAAGATGCGACTGCGCATCCAGATTGTTTGAGAGCGCGTGTATGTGCAAGCCCACAACCTCCACCGCCGCAAGCGTGTTTGCAATCGCAATCACTCGAGGCAATTCGTTTTCCTCGATGCCAAACTGAGTTGGCTGGCCGCCCATCGTCAATGTACCCGTCGGCCGTTTGCTATCCGGATCGACAGTCAGCGCGTTCGGGTTGACCCGCAGGAGCACGCGCGCGCTTCGCCCCATTTGCGCCGCCACGGCATTGAGGCGCAGCAATTGCAGTTGGCTCTCGACGTGAAACAGCTCCACGCCGCGCGCCAGCCCGCCCTCGAGCTCCGAGTCGGTTTTTCCTGGGCCGCCAAAAACGATTCGCGCGTGAGGGCCAACTTCCCGGGCACGCGTCACCTCGCCGAGTGAGGCGACCTCGTAGCCCGCAACGATGCCATCGAGCGAGCGCAAAACCTCAGCATCGCTATTGGCTTTGATGGCATAAAACAACTCACAATTGCGCGGAAGCAATTCGACGAGCCCGGCAGTGCGCGTCCTCAGATGATCCAGATCGTAAAGATAAGCGCACACCGGCGATGCTACGCCAGCCAGATAGCGCTCAACCAAAGTTCGATTCATTCCCGAATCCCTTGAAAATCCTGCAGGCAGGCATGCAGTTGCTCGACCATCGCTCGCCGCGCGATACCGCGATCGTCGCCAGCGATCAGCAGGCGAGTGCCGCAACGATGTACCGTGGCAATTTCGTCGGCGTTGCGCGGAAGTGCACAGAAGGCCTTGCCATGCTTGCGGGCCGTCGCCTCGATTCGCGCGAGCGCCGATCGTATCTCCGCGTGTCCAGTCTGCCACGGGATACCCAAATCCTGTGACAGGTCCGCAGCGCCGCCGAGCAGAACATCGATCCCGTCGATCGAGGCAATGTCATCGAGCGAATCGAGTCCTGTGCGGTCTTCGATCATCGCGACGACCAGCGTATCGTTCGATGCCTGCAGCACCGATTGCGCGAGATCGTCACGGCCGAAACCGTTTGCGGCGGTCGAATTCAAGCCGCGATATCCCAATGGCGCGTGATAAGCGGACCTGACGGCAAGCCGAGCCTCATGCGCCGTTCGCACACGCGGAACGACGATGCCTTGCGCGCCAGCGTCCAGAACCTGAACGACTTGATGTGACGCGGCGACACGCACGAGCGCAGCGATGCCGCTTGCACGGGCGGCGAGGAGCATTGCGTTAAGCGTCGAACCGTCGATCAGCGTGTGCTCAAGATCGATCACGGTGAAATCAAATCCCGCGGCGGCGATCAGCTCAACCGATAGCGATGCGGGAGTTGAACAAAACAGTCCAACCAACGGCGGCGTGCCGGCATCTCCAATGCGCTCTTTTAGTGATCTTGATGCCTCGGCGATTGATCTCATACGAACTCCAGCTGGGCAAGCGGATTTGCGGTCGCGCGTGTTCGCAGACGGATCTCCGGTAGAAAGCGGCGACTTGCGAGCAACTCGACCTCCATCTCCGGCGCCAGACAGTCAAACAACGAAAAACGGTCTGCGAGATCGGGATGCTGACTTTGATAGTCGCCAATCGCACGAGCCACGATTGCCCAGAATTCGGTTTCGTCCAGATTGAAGTGGCAGGAGAAGAACCACGCAATCTCTGCGAGATTGACGAAGAAGAGCGCGTCGCAGGTGAAATCGCGCAGTTCATTGGCGTCGTCCGTCTCGATGAACGAATTCGGATTGACGCGAGCGTGTTCCGCTGGCGGAGCATACAAAGACGGCGGCGGCACGGAAAGCCATTGCTTCGAATAGCGTACGCCGTCGTGGAAATCTTTCAGCGCAACGCGCACCGGCAGGCCGTCCATGTGCAGAAGCACCATGTTTTGCGCATGCGATTCAAGCGCAGTGCCATTGCGCCAAAGCAGATGGAGCACAGGCAGCCAGGCCCGCTCCACCAGTCGACGGACCCAGACTCGCGCGCCATGTTGCGCGATCCAGTCGGCGATCAGCGGCCGGCCATCGGCGTCGATATGCGTAAGCGCAGTCATTGGCAACGCCGATTCGTTGGCCCGCAAATGACGATGCACGCTCTCGCGCCAGATACAACCTAGCGCACCATACAGCCCCGCGACGGGAACCGTCGGCACATAGGCGACGCCTGCAATTTCCTTGAGTATCACGGGCCGCGCGAGTGGCTCGCTCCAGTCGGTTCGCGCGACGAGATCGTCAAGCCAGTCGCTGATCGGCGCAGCGTTGCAGACGGTGTGCGGCGCAAGCACCCGCGAGGTCGACGTATTGACGAGATTCATCGCCAGTTTCAACGATGGCGCATCGAGCCGATTGACGTTCGCCAGCGTCCGGATCGACTGCTGCGGCTGGTATCGTCCGGCAAGTGGTCCAACGGGCACCAGTTCGCGACGCGAGAACGCGGAATGGCAGACCGTTTCAGCAATGGCGCTCCATTGCCAGGGATGTACCGGCAGCGGCACGTAATGCGCGGGATTCAGGCCGCGTTGAGCAAGCTGCACGTTGAACGCCGCTTGTTCCTCCAGCGAAAGAAGCTGCTGGGCATCGCGTCCCGCCACGTCCCGGCTGACGTTCGAACGGCAATGATCCGAATGCACAGCCAGGAGTACCGGCGCGACGCCGGAAGAACATTCGGGCGCGTAACGTTCGTTGTCGTCGAGTGTGAAGCCGACTCTCGATTTGTATCCCGGATGGTAGGGATGCGCACCGATTAACGCGGATTCGATCTCATCGTAGCTCCCCGTGCGAAGCAGTTTTCCTGATTGCGCCATCCGGGTCTGCGCATCCTTGATATGTGTGGCCGACAACTCCGCAGCGAATTGCGAGAGGCGTACCGGATCGGCACCCAGTTGCGGTCCCAGTTCCGCGACAACGCGCGCGACGTCATCGGCTTTCGTCATCACCCCGTTGTGGTCCCGACTCACCGGCGAAACAATCCGGATTCTGCCGAACGACGCGGTTCGTTGCGCCTTGCAACGATAGAACACTGCTTCGCCGCTGCTGGTGGTCGCCGAAATCGACAACGTTTCGCCGGACCACGCCGTGTCGGGCAGCGCACCTTCGAACAGTAGCGCCTCAAGCAATTGGCGAACGACGCGTTCTCCCGCTTCCTGATAGGCGGCGCTTTCGAACAGCGCTTCGAATGCAGCGAATTTCATACGGATACCTCCACGGTCGCCAGCGGATTGGGAATCTCGACCCACGCAGGTAATTCACCATGCCGGCCAAAACAGCTCATCATGTTCGCCTTGGCGGGAAGCGAAGTCCGGCCACGAACGTCACGCAGCAATGCGGTGACTGCGGGCTCTGGATCACGCGACCAGATGTCGGCGGTCAAACTCCAGAGCATTGCTTCGTCGCCATAGCCCGCCCGTGCCACGCCCGCAATCACGTGCCCGATGTGATTGACCAGCACGTAGTACAGGAAGCGATGCCACGCATCCTCATCGCGGTATAGCGCTGGACTGTCGTCGGGCAGGTTGAACGGGCGCAGGCATCGCGCGCGGCTGATGCTCGCCCCTTCCATGTCGCGAACATAGCCGCGCACCGGCCATCCGTCCTGAAACGCGACCATCGTATTTTGCAGATGTGCCTCAAGGCTGACGCCGTAGCGCGCGAACAACCGAAGCAGTGGCATAAGCGTGACATTCAGATAGCGCGTCCACCAGGCGACGAGGGGTTGATCGCCAGGCGCCGTCCCGAGTGCTTCTTCGAGCAGCATGGCAAGCGATGATTCGCCTTCTGCCGGCTCCTCCATCACCGTCGCCAGCACCTGGGCATAGTCGCCCACTTCATCGCTCATGCCATCCCGATAGAGGACCGCCGAACTCGCCTTCAGGGCATCCTCCGTCGTCTCGAGTGACGCGCTCGCACCGTCGAGCAGAACCTCGAACGCATCGGAAGCCCGATCGCCGGACGGCAACGAGGCAATGTAGAGACTCGCATCCAACGCGCGAACGACCTGTACCGGAGGATTGTTGCGAATAAAATTCGTTATCCGCACATTGAGCGGAAGCTTCAGGAATCGTCGTTGCACGGGCAACCATACCGTTCTAACCGATGACGTCGGCCAGACCACTTCACCTAGCGGCCCGAGCGAGATCAGATCGCGACGTGCGAGCAATTTCTGGATTGTTTCCTGTTGCAACAGGTATTCGGCTTGCCACGGATGACAAGGAAGCAGGCGATATTCGCTGTCACCCAGCAACGCAGCCGCGGCGTGCATCGCTTCCGGATCGATCGGCGGACGTGTGCCGTCAATCGAGCGCGTATCCAGGCAGTTCGTCGCCACCGCGAAGTAATGCAAACGGAACGATGCCCCGAGTTCTGGCGCGAACGCCTGCATGTCGCGCTCGGCAAAGCCATCCGATGCTTTCGACGTCACATGGAATACATGCCCGAAGCGGAGCGACTGTTCCGCGCGCACGAACGCCGATACGCCAGGGTCTGGGGTCTGCGTGTGGTAGTAGCGCACGCGATCCACGCTGTTTTGCATCAGCGTCGTGAAGCGTGCGATCCAGTCGGGGCTGATCGCAAGCCCGCGGGCAAGCGACTGCGCGATGCGTACAATCAGCGCCTCGATGCCATCGAACTGGACATGACCGGAGCCGCCCGGCAATTCCACGATGGCGTAGCGCCCTACTCGATGGAATCCAATGAGGGAAAAATAGTCGAGCGCGACATAAAGGCGGCTGCCGTCACCGGGAAAGGCAATCGTCGCCACGTCCAAACCTGCATCGCGCCAGCTTTGCACGACGGCGCAGACATCGTCGGCGAGCTCCCGGTCTGCATCGGGTGAAACACGCGGGTCGAACTGGCCGGTTTCCCGGCAATACGTGTTGAAGTATTGTTCGAGCAACCTTCGATCAAGCGCAGACAGAACGCTTTCGGCACTGTGAGGTTCGTCGACACGATGCGTTGCATGGGAAGCGTGGGACACCTGCAGCGCAGCATTTCGCGTCAGCGAAACGGATCTCGGAGAGGAAAACAGCATAAGTCTTACCTCGAATCGGAAACGGAGATGGGATGGGCCGCCGGCGCGCTACGCGCGACTACCGCTGCGGCGATGAACATGGATGCGGTCAGCCAGAGCGTCGCGGAAGCGCCGACACAAGGAAGAAAAACGAGAACGGCAATCGGTCCGAGCAACTGTCCGAGCACCATGGCGCTTTTGGAGACCACCGTGATGCGGCTTCGCATTGCAGACGGCACACTGCGGCAGCAAAGCAGCAGAACTGATTGGGCCAGCGCGGCGTAGCTGGCGCCCTGCACGATGCGCAGAACGCCGATCTGCCACAAACGGGAAGCGAACGGCATCAGCGCAAGGACGATCGCGCACGACAGCGCCGCAGCGACGAAGTGACGTGCGGGGTCCCCACGGTCGTTGCGCGCCCCCCACCACGGCCCCGCAACGAGCGTGGCGGCCCAGCCAAGCGCATGCAAAACGCCGATCTTGCTGGCGAGAAAGCTGGCACCCGCCATGCGTTCATCGACAAACAGAGCGAACACGTTCACGAGCGCGAATGCGCCGGCTTGCGTCAATGCGCCTGCGAGAACCCAACGAAGCAGGACAGGATCGGCGAGCAATGTCGTTCCAGGCGTTTCCGCCGCCCCTACGCGCTCCGCGTTTCTCTGGCTGGGTTCACGCAACGCGAATGCCAGCAGCAGCAATGCGGCGCCCGTGCAGAGTGCTACGCCTAGTAGCAATGGGCGCACCGACCAGTGGTCCTGCAGCACGCCTCCAAGAACGGGACCAGCAAGAGCGCCCGCCGCTACAGCGGACTCCTGCCAGCCAAGCGATCGCCCCTGGGCAGCGGGGTCACTGACACGCGTGATGAAAGCCGTAATGATGACGCCCACCGTGCTCGCGCCTTGCAGCAGGCGCCCGCCCACGAACATCACGACGTCGCGTGATATCGCCATCGTCGTCATGCTCACGACGAACAGCGCGAGGGCAAAAAGAAGTGCCCGCCTATACCCGAATCGCTCGCACCAGCGCACTGCGTAAGGTGCGCAAAGCAACGCGCCAACGCCCGGGGCCGCTAACGCAATGCTCGTCCAGCGTGCTGCATCGGCGCTGGAGCCGCCGCTCAGACCGTGGAGATAGAACGGCATGATGGGCACCAGCACCATCAGGCCTAGCGTGATCACGCCCTGGCACACGATCAGCATGGCGACGGCAAGGTTCGCACGACGCATTACGGAACCCTCGCTGGTTGCGCCGGTCGGCGGGATAGCAGTGGATTGCCGATTGCGCCCATTCCACTGGGCATCCCCGTGCCCAGCGCCGCACGCGCCGCGAGCGGTTCAAGCAGTTGCTTGAACGGCCAATGCTGTGCGTCGAAAAGCAGACGCGCCACGTAATCGCGCGTCGGGCTCGTGGCGAAGACACGCTCTAGCACCTCGTGCAGCGTACGATCGACAATGCCCCAACCCGTAGCCTCGTCGCCATCGAAACAATCAGCGATTGCGGCAATGATCGCGTACAGATTGACTTCGACCGCGAGGGTCTGGAAATAGGCGAGCAAGGCGTCCCGCGATTCGAGAATCAGGGTATTAGGCGTGCTTCGATCGATCACATAGTCAGGCACCTCCACGCCCGCCCCGATCATGACCGCAGGGCAAATCCGCAACGTATCGTGGTCACGCAGCACGATCTTGCATGGCCCATTTTCCCCAACGCGCAACAGCACATTCTGGCCGTGCAACTCAGGCATGACACCGTGCGCAAAGCAGCGCAGACCGAGTTCGATCAAGAGGTGCACGATACGCTCGAACATCCTCCACGCGTATTCCAGATCCGCTTTTCCTGTTGTTCCATTCGCATGACATAACACGGCAAACGCGGGAAGATGTGCATCGCTCGTCGACGCAGCGCAGGCGGCCATCGGCAACAGCCAGCCGTCAGCGTCGGGATAGCGACGCAGCATGCACGCCAGCTCTCCCTGCCCGGCAATCAGCGTACTGTCGTTGCCGAACGCCCACCACGCGCGCTCATCGCACAGTTCAAGATGCTCACCTAACCACTTGTCACGAATACAAAGCTCGCGCAGGCAAAGCTCGGCAAGCACTGCGTTGTGAAGATATCTCGGTGGCATCACGCGCGATGCGCCGAGCGCCTGAACACCCAGAGAAAGCTTCAGGTGCAACCGTTCGCCCGATCCGATGCCGAGCGTACGCAACGAAGCGGTCGGCCTGACGGTTCCGCATCCTTCGCCGAGATCGACGCATTGCGCAGCGAGCTGCGGATGCTTCGCCTGGATCTCCCCCCACTGCCACGGATGAACGGGCATCCATAGCGCAGCCGGATCGATACCGAGCAAGGCGGCACGTTCTGCAAGCACGGCAAATGCATCTGCATCCAGCACTGCTCCGGCGATTGGCTGGTGGTCGTCCCACTCCAATGCCGGCTCACCCGAACACCACAGCGCGTTTCGCGGCACGGCGACCCAGTGCGGCGTGATCTCGCCAGCCTCGACCTCGAAGGCATCGCCTGGGCTGCCGGGCCACAATTTTGCGCGTGCAAGCGGATGAAAGGGCCGGTCGCGCAGACAGCAAATCGCCTCCCAGGCCATCAGGCTGTGCGGCGTTGCGTCGATATCCGCCAACCATCGCGCCTGTGCAGCAAACGTTCTCTCGATCTGACGCGCTGCAAGCGCCAGCAACTCCGCCAGACGGTGGCTGTATGCAAGCCACCAGTCCGCTCGTTGCAGTGCTTCGAGTGTCTGTGTGACGTTCAAAGCCTTTCGACCGGCCTCACTCGCCAATTGCACTCCAGGCCCCGATCGCGCGATCCTCAAAGGCCGCACGCCATTTAGCCGCGTGCCTCGCCACATAAGTTCGAGGCCACGACCGAGCGACAATACGAGTGCAGTGTCGGCGGCGCCGCCAATCCAGCAGATGCGGGCGCGCATGCCGTACAGATCCTCCAGCCACAGCGCGTCGAGCAGATCCTGGGCGAGCAGTCGTTCGACACTGCCGTGTGCGAGCGGATCGACGCATGCCGTTCTGCAATCGACCACGTTTTCGGCGTATGTCATAGCAGCGGCAGCCGGATGCCCACGCCCTGCTCAGTTGCAAGCCGATAAAAATGACGCGCGCAAACCATGTCGTCCAACGCCATCCCCATGGGGTTGAGCAGGATGATTTCGTCGTCGTTCTCGCGCCCCGGGCGTTCGCCGATCACAATTTCACCGAGTTCGGCATGCAGTTGTTCACGACTGAACCGCCCTTCGAGCACCAGTTGATTGATGATCTTTTTCTCGCGATTCGACTGATCCCAGTCGTCGACGATCACCTTGTCCGCTTTTTCATAGACCTCCTTCTGCACGTCCATGATCGAGACGTTGCAAACAAACGCGCCGCGCTTGAGCCACGCGTACTCGAGATAGGGCGTGTCCGTGACCGTGCAGGTCACGATCACATCGGATGCGCGCACCGCGAGTTCGGCGCTCGCCATCTCTTCAAAGGCGACCTGCGGATAGCGCTCGCTCAACTCACGGCTGAAGGCACGCATCGCGTCGCGCGACAAATCGAACAGATGAATGCGTCGAATGCTGGCGAATTGTTCGAGCAGTGTCTGCATCTGCATCTTCGCGATCGGGCCGCAGCCGACGCACGCGACGTCAGTGAAGCCGGCACGCGCGAGATGGCGCGTTGCTACCGCGCTGATCGCGGCCGTGCGCATCCCGCTGATCAGTCCGCCTTCCATGATCGCAACCGGATAGTTCGTATCGGCATCGTTCAGGACGATGACTGCGCTGGCGCGCTCAAGCCCGAAGCGAGACGGATTGTGCTGCCGGCTGCCGATCCACTTCAGGCCGGCGATCGGATCGTTGCCGCCCACATAGCACGGCATCGCGATGATCCGATCCGCGATGTGATCCGCACCCGCCCAGCGCAGATACGGCTTCAACGGCTGAACGAAGGCGCGTCGCGCGTGCAAGGCCAGTCCATCGGCAATGGCGTCGACATAAGGTTGTGATCGGTTGCCACCGAGGGCGATCAGATCCTGACGGCCGAGATAGAGAAGGCCGGAATGAGCGGGTTGGGTCATATCAGTGAACCTCTTCGAGAAGGGAAGTTGAAAGTGACGATGTTTCAGGCTGCGTTTGCGCAGCGCGCGCTGCGGCAATGCGCGCCAGCCAGCCGTCGTCGTACACGCTGTCGAGATAGCGCTCCCCGCGATCGGGCAGCAGCGTGACGATGCGTAGCGGGTGCGCTGCGGGGCGCGTCGCGCGCGCCAGCAGACGGTCAATCGCGACGACAACGGCGCCCGACGACCCGCCCGCGAAAATGCCTTCATGTTCGAGCAGACGCCGGCAGCCGAGCGCCGCGTCGTAGTCATCGACATGCTCGACTTCGTCGATATCGTCCAGACAAAGCAGCTCGGGAACGCGACTCGCACCAATGCCAGGCAGTTCACGCGGGCCAGGTTTCGCGCCAAACAGGACCGAGCCGACCGCGTCCACCGCCACGACCTTCAGTTCCGGCCACGCACGCCTGAGCCGTCGCGCGATGCCGAGTACCGTGCCCGATGTGCTGACGCCCAGCACGAGCACGTCGGCCGGTTGTTCGAGCGCGCGGGCGATCTCATCGCCCTCTCCGTGGAAATGACTCTCCCAGTTGCGCGGATTGCCGTACTGATTGATCCAGACAGCACTCGTGTCCCCAGCAAGCATCTCCTGCACACGTGCAATGCGGGTTTCGAGGTAACCACCCTGACTGTCTTTGCGATTGACCTGCTCGATGCCCGCGCCGTAGCAGCGCAGAATCTTCAGGTTCGTCGGCGAAATCTTCGGATCGACGACCGCGGTAAAACGCAGGCCTTTCACCCGGCACACCATCGCCAGCGCGATCGCAAGATTTCCCGACGAGCTTTCGATGATGTGAGCGCCGGGCGCGATCGTGCCGTCGGCCAGTCCGCGTTCGACGATATAGCCGGCCGGGCGGTCCTTGATGCTGCCCGCCGGATTCAGCATTTCCAGCTTTGCGAACACTTCGGCTTCATGCTGGGCGTACAGGCGATCGAGCCGCACAAGCGGCGTGCCACCAACGCAATCGACGATATTTCTGCCGATCATCACTCCCTCCTTGATGAGGATGTTTCCAACAGTTAATGAGATTGCGTCTCATTAACTAACGAACGCGCACGGCGCCCCGAAGAACGCCGCGCACCCTTACCAGCGATGGGTATAGCTGGCCGTCATCACGGCGCCTGCGGCAGGCAGGCGGCTCGTGTTGTTGCTGTTGCGCATGAGCTGGCTGTATTGCGGGAAGTAATAACGGTTCAGCAGGTTTTCGACGCCGACCGTCACGCGATCCTTTTTCGTGACCTGATAGCGCGAGATCAGATCGACGGTCGTATAACTGCTCACATCCATGCGCCCGAAGCTGGTCTTGCCGTTGAGCCGGTAGTCGCGGGCCGCGTAGAACGTCGTCTGCAGGCGATTGCTCCAGCGAGAAGACGGCCGGTACTCGAGATACGCGGTCAGCTTGAGCGGCGGAATCCGGTAGCCCGTCATGTCCTGAAAATTCGCGCTGTTCTGCGGACGCTCGCGGCCTTGAATGTAGGTCAGCGTGCCGCCTGCGCCCCACTTGTCATCGTCGCTCACGTAGTCGAGCGTCGCTTCGACGCCGGAAATGCGCTCGGCCGTTCGCGTAAGAATCAAACCGTTGTTAAAGCTCTGCACATCGCCAAGCTCGGACGTCGTGTAGAACAATGCGATGGTGCCGTCCGTGTTTTTGCCGAGACTGCCGCGCCAGCCGATCTCATAGTTATTGGTTTTAACAGGCTCAAGGCTCGACGAGTGAATATCGAAACCTGCGGTTGCATTGCGCAATTGCAGGCCGACGTCTGGCAACTGGAAGCCCTGACTGAACGCCGCGTAGACTTCCTGGCCCGGAATGGGCGCATAGGCAACGCCCGCGTTAAACAACCACGCGCCGTAATCGGTCGATCCACCCGGCACCGTGTACCTGTTCGCCAACCGCAATTGCGAAAGCGGCACGAAACTATCGAAGCTCCCGCTTGCATGCTCGTAGCGCACACCGCCTTCCGCCGACCATTTTTCGTTGAACTTGTGCTGCAACTGCGCGAATCCGCCGACGCTGGTCGTCGTGAGCGGCGGAAGATACATGAGCGTTCCGGTCTTGCGATAGACCAGACCGCCACTGGCGTCGTATGCCGTGGGCGAGAAAATATCGTCCGGCATGTCGCTGCGCTCCTGGTTGAAATCGGCGCCCCACTGGATCTTCGTGCGGCCGGCGCGATCGAGCGGCGTCGTGATCGTCAGACGGCTGCCGAATACCTTCGAATCCTGCATGACCTGGTCGATATTGCTCCCACGCGTTGCAACGGCACGCGCGTCGAACGGTGCAAAACGTGTGTAGTAGTCCCGATAATAGATTTGCGCCGCGACCTCGCTGCCCAGCACATCCTTGTTGCTGTATTGCAGGTTGAGCTGCGTGTTGCGGATGCGGTTCTGGTCGTCGAGCTGGAGTCCATCTTTTGCGCGAGCGGCAACCGTGCCGGGTGTCAGCTTCGCGACCGATGGATCGCTTGCGTAATCGGTGTCCTGCTTCGCGTCGAAGTGGCTCGCTGAAAACACGATGCGCTGGTTCGCATCGATGCGAAATCCGAGTTTGCCTTCGACGTTATAGACGTTCGAGTCGAACAGATCGCCCTGACTGGGCTCCGGCGCAATGCGATGACCGCGCGCGTCGTATGAGCTGCCGATGTGCTGCGCGTCGACGTTGAACTCATATTCGACGGGGCCGTGACTGCCCGCGAAATACTGCTGGACGGTGCCGCCAAGGCCGCTACTCCCCAAATGGGAAAGCGGCGACGTCATGGAAAACGTCGTCTCGGCGCGAGGCTCACCACCGGGTTGCCGCGTCGTGAACGACACAATGCCACCTGTTGCGCCCGCGCCGTAGACCGCGCTGCTGCCACGCAGGACTTCGACTTTCTCGATGTTGTTCGGATCGACGTTTGCCAGATTGCGGGCGGAATCGCGATTGGTGTTCAGCGGCACGCCATCGACCAGCACGAGGATATTTCTGCCACGCAGGGTTTGGCCGTAGTCGGTGATCGTATGGCTCGAATCGGCCATGCCGGGCACAGCCTTGCTCAATACCGTCGCCAGATTGTTCGAGCCGGTTTGCAGATCGCGCAGTTCGTCGCGGTCAATGACCGTGATCTGTCGCGTGGGACGAACGAGGTCGCTATGGGTCCGATCTGCTGAAATAGCGATGGCCGAGAGCTCTGCCGGCTCCGCCGAACGGCTCGCACTCGAATCGGATTCTGGCGATGCGGGCGCTGCACGCTCCACCGTGAACGCGTTCGCGCCTGTCGCTTGAGCGCGCATTCCGGAGCCCGCTAACAACTGGTCTAGCGCTGCGGAGGCGGTCATCCTGCCTTTCACGGCATGGCTCGTCGCCTGCTCGGCGCTGGCCGTCGAAAACAGCAGTTGCGCATTGGACTGCCGCGCAAACGCATTCAGCGCGCGGTCAAGTCGCTGCGCAGGAATGTCGAATGATGCCAGGTCCCCACCCTGCCCCCACGCCGCGGCCGACAGACAGCTACTCGCAACCGCTACGCACGCGATGCGCCCCAAACCAGCATGGCGCCCATGAATCTCCATACCACCGCTCCTCGTTTGAATCGATATAAATCGATGACTCTCACAAGGGTTGCCGGATCGGCCGATGGTTTTGTTGACGTCCCGGAGAAAATATTTTTGAGGCAGGGTGGGTGACTAGCGATGCGCGATCATGGCCGCACCATTGGCGTCACGCTTTACCTTCAGCGGCAGCACGTGGGGCAACATATCGAGCAGCGCGTCGATGTTGGCGGTATTGAACTGGCCAGATACACGCAGGTTTGCCGCGCGAGGATCGAGTTCGATTGGCGCCTGCCGATAACGGCGCATTTCCGCAACGGCGACGCTTAATGGCGTTCCGTCGAACGCCAGGCGCCCATCGCGCCAGCCCAACGCCTGATTGGGATCGAACGACTGGCGTGCACCTATATGACCCGCGGCAACGGTAACGGCCTGATCGGGCTTAAGGTCGACGGGAGCTTGCGCGCCTGTGGCGACGGCGACCGAACCGGACACCACGCCAACCTGCACGCTGGCAGCATCGCGCCGTACAGCGAACGTCGTCCCGACGTCGTGAATCACGACATCACCTGCGTAGGTCACCAGCGGGCGGAACAAGGAATGCGCGACTTCAATCGATGCCTCTCCACGATCGATCTGCACACGGCGCGACCGGATATGCCATTCGGCACGCACGGACGAACCCGTATTGAGCGCAAGCCGGCTACCGTCCGCAAGCAACCAGTCACGGTGCTCGCCTACGGCGGTCTGCAGCGTATCGACACGGTAAGGCGGATCGGCGAACCAGACTGCAGCGACCGCCGCCGCAGACAGCATCGTACTGCCGGTAACGCGCCGTATTGTTCGGCGGCGAGCCGCCCGGCGCACCACCGCGTCAAGCGGATAACGCGCGCGCAACGCGTCCTTGAAGGGATCGAGCGAGCCGTCTTGAAGGGATGTCGAATCGTGACTACGGGAAGGCTCAGGCAACATCGGCATTTGCCGTCTAGGTATGCAGAGTGTTCTGCAGGATCGGAGTAAGGGCCATCATCGCACGGGCCATATGTTTGGCCACCATGTTACGCGACATCCGCAATTGTGCCGCCACTTCTTCCTGCGATAAATCGTGCAGTTTGTGGAGGATGAACACCTCGCGGCATCGCTCGGGCAAGGCATTGATGATCTGCTCGAGCTCCTGCACGGTCTGCTGGTAACTCAGGGCCTGCTCTCCGTCGTTATCGTCCGAGCGCGTATCGGGAACAACCACACCCGTCGATTCCGTGTGACTTGCATGCGCCTCATCCCCTCTCCATCGATCGATCGCCCGATGGATAGACATATGCCGCAAAAACGCGAGTGGCGCATGGACGGCGGCTTCAGGAGGCCGCTGGAGAAGCTGGACACCGACATCCTGAACCACATCGCAGGCGAACGCTCGATCGCCAAAGCGACGCCGTACATGGCTGACGAGATCTTCGTAGTGCTTGATGAAGGCAGCGATCAACGAAGAGTGGGCGGAATCGCGGTGCGAGCCTGTCACATTGTTACGGGATGAGCGAGCATCACGCCCGAAATGATAATGCGTCTCATTATTTATGTATATTACAAAGCTGTCAACGCCCGTGAGGTTCGGCAACCGTCATTATCGGGTCGTGACTGCCGCGTGGACTGACGCTCAACTTCTGGTTTACTTTTTGTCTGCTTCCGCTTTATTCGACAGGGCCTGGATCACCCTCATTAAACGGATCGATACGTTTATCGCGAAGTGAGGCGCCAGGCGATAAACGTTTGTCGTCGTACAACTCTATTTCAATCAAGCCCGCTCCCCCCACCTCCCCAACCACAGCATCGCCCCGCACACCCGTCACCCTCGATTCCAGTCCCCAAAACCCGCGATCGAATTTGTCTTTCTGACAGATTCGTCATCTCCATTACATCTACCTAGCGGGTAAACACTAAATGTGCAGCTCAAACGAGTTTTATAAAATTTGTACGTTGTCGTACAACATTTGAGCCGCCGCAGCGCCTTTGCCTGTCAGCGTATCGAACCCGGTTTAAAGCATTCGCCCTCGATGAAGGCGACCGTGCGGCCCGCAAAAATGCCACCCGCCTTGCGGGCCGCACGACGTACCCCACACCACCCGGCGGTATCCGCGATCCGCTGAGTGATCTATTTCTTAAGGAATGTCACGATGAACAAGAAGTTTGCCTCTTCCCGTGTTTCGATGATCGTCGCAGCCGCGGCGCTGGCGTTCAGCATGGGTTCGGCACAAGCGCGCGTGTTTCGTGTGGCCGACGTCCATGGCGATACCTATCCGACCAACATGGCTGTGAAGTTCATGGGCGAGGAAATCAGCAAGGCGACCAACGGCAAGGATTCGGTGAAGGTCTTCGGCAATAGCTCGCTCGGCTCCGAAAACGACACGATCGACCAGGTCCGCATCGGCGCACTCGACATGACGCGCGCGAACGGCGCGGCGTTCAACGAAATCGTGCCGGAATCGATGATCCCGTCGCTGCCGTTCCTGTTCCGCGACATCGACCAATTCCGCAAGGTGATGTACGGCCCGGAAGGCCAGAAGATTCTCGACGCGTTCACGGCGAAAGGCATGATCGCGCTGACGTTCTATGAAAGCGGCGCACGCTCGATGTACGCGAAGAAGCCGATCAAGTCGCCGGCCGACATGAAGGGCGTGAAGGTGCGCGTGCAGCCGTCGGACCTGATGGTCGACGAAATCAAGGCAATGGGCGGCATCCCGACGCCGATGCCGACCGCCGAAGTCTATACGGGCCTGAAGACCGGCCTCGTCGACGGCGCGGAAAACAACCTGCCGACGTATGAAGAAGGCAAGCACTACGAAGTCGCGACCATCTACTCCGAAACCCAGCATTCGATGACGCCGGAAGTGCTGGTGTTCTCGAAGAAGGTGTGGGACACGCTGAGCCCGCAGGAACAGCAGATCATCAAGAAGGCGGCGGCCGACTCGGTGCCTTACTACCAGAAGCTGTGGACCGCGCGTGAAGCCGATGCGCAGAAGACGGTCACGAAGGGCGGCGCGACGATCATCCCCGCTTCGCAGATCGACCGCGCAGCTTTCGTGAAGGCGATGCAGCCGGTGTGGACGAAGTACGAGAAGACCCCGCAAATGAAGCAGATCGCCGACGAAATCCAGGCCATCAAGTAAGCGGGTTCCTCACGCGGCGGCAACGAGCCTGGCGGAAAATCCGCGGGCTCCTGCCGCTGCGCTTCCTGCGCTTCACCTCAGGCAACACCCTCTTCGGCTCAAGCAACGCCCCGAGCCTGAACGTGCCGCACTCGCGGCCAATCCCCGACTGTTCGAACCCGCCGCAAGGCACCGCCGCTGCGTGCACGAAGTTGCCAATACTTCAAGCAGCCCGCTCATTGCACCTCCTCCTTGCGCCCGCTGGTTAGACAACGCTCCGCGGCAAATAAAAAAAACCGGTACGCGGAACCCCGCATACCGGTTGTCTATCGGCTCCGCTCGCTCGATCGCGCCGGAGCCGTTATCGCCACATCAGCGCGTCGTTAGCGCGCCATGCCCGTCTTACTTGCGCTTCAGTTGCGAGATATCGCGCACCGCGCCGCGATCCGCCGACGTCGCGAGCGCCGCATACGCCTGCAATGCCTGCGACACGACACGCTCGCGGTTCGCCGGCATCCACGCCTTGTCGCCGCGCGCTTCCATCGCCGCGCGACGGCGTGCGAGTTCTTCGTCCGACACCGCGAGATGCATCTTGCGCTCCGGGATGTCGATCTCGATCTTGTCGCCGTCTTCTACCAGACCGATCATGCCGCCTTCGGCCGCTTCCGGCGACGCATGGCCGATCACGAGGCCCGACGAACCGCCCGAGAAGCGTCCGTCGGTAAACAGCGCGCAGGTCTTGCCGAGGCCCTTCGACTTCAGATACGACGTCGGGTACAGCATCTCCTGCATGCCGGGGCCGCCCTTCGGACCTTCGTAGCGGATCACGACGACGTCGCCCGCGACCACCTGGTCGCCGAGAATTGCCTCGACGGCTGCGTCCTGGCTTTCGAACACGCGCGCGCGGCCCGAGAACTTCCACTGCGATTCGTCGACACCAGCGGTCTTCACGATGCAGCCGTTCAGCGCGAGGTTGCCGTACAGCACGGCGAGGCCGCCGTCCTTCGAATACGCATCCGCCTTGCTGCGGATACAGCCGCTCTTGCGGTCCAGGTCGAGCGAGGCAAACGTCGCTTCCTGGCTGAACGCGACCGTGGTCGGAATACCGCCCGGCGCCGCGCGGAAGAACTTCTGCGCTTCCTCGCCCGCGCCGCCGGCGACGTCCCACTTCGCAATCGCGTTGCCGAGCGTGCCGCTATGCACGTTGCCGCACGACAGGTCGAGCAGTTCCGCGCGCGCGAGTTCGCCGAGAATACCGATGATGCCGCCCGCGCGATGCACGTCCTCGATGTGGTACTTGTCGGTCATGGGCGCCGCCTTGCACAGGCACGGCACCTTGCGCGAGATGCGGTCGATATCCGACATCGTGAAATCGACGCCCGCTTCCTGCGCGGCGGCCAGCAGGTGCAGCACGGTGTTGGTCGAGCCGCCCATCGCGACGTCGAGCGTCATCGCGTTCTCGAACGCCTGCTTCGTGGCGATATTGCGCGGCAGGACCGACGCGTCCTCTTCCTGATAGTAGCGGCGGCACAGATCGACGACGAGACGGCCGGCCTGCTCGAACAGGCCCTTGCGCCATGCGTGCGTCGCGACGATCGTGCCATTGCCCGGCAAGGCGAGACCGATCGCTTCGGTCAGGCAGTTCATCGAATTCGCCGTGAACATGCCCGAGCACGAACCACAGGTCGGGCACGCGCTGCGCTCGACCTCGGCGACTTCGGCGTCGCTGATCTTCGGATCGGCGGCCTTGATCATCGCGTCGATCAGGTCGATCTTCGCGATCACCTGGCCGTCGGCCGGCGACTTGACCTTGCCCGCTTCCATCGGACCGCCCGACACGAACACGACCGGAATGTTCAGGCGCATCGCGGCCATCAGCATGCCCGGGGTGATCTTGTCGCAATTGGAGATGCAAACCATCGCGTCGGCGCAATGCGCGTTGACCATGTACTCGACCGAGTCCGCGATCAGTTCGCGCGACGGCAGCGAATAGAGCATGCCGTCGTGGCCCATCGCGATACCGTCGTCGACGGCGATCGTGTTGAATTCCTTCGCCACGCCGCCAGCCGCTTCGATCTGCTGCGCGACCAGCGCGCCCAGGTCGCGCAGATGCACGTGGCCCGGCACGAACTGGGTGAACGAGTTCACCACCGCAATGATGGGCTTGCCGAAATCGTTGTCCTTCATGCCGGTGGCGCGCCACAAAGCGCGGGCGCCGGCCATGTTGCGGCCATGCGTCGAGGTGCGTGAGCGATAGTGAGGCATCTGTGTCCTTGGGGATTGCTGTTATCGAATTGGAATGGCGCGCGGACCCGCCGGGGCGCTGCCGTGGACCCGCCGTGGGCGGCGCCGACATTCCGCTGGCCCGCGAGCGGTGAGAATCGCCACGGGGCGCGGCTTGCGCTGGAAACGAATAGTGCAAGAGCGCCGGTAAGACGTCCAATATATTTTTCCGGCGCCATTGGGTCGGAAAAGATATTAATCGATTCGAGCGGATCAGGTGATGCCGGCGACCCCGCTCCGGCGCGCTGACGCTCAAGCCAGTCGCTGAAGCGCGCTCAGCAGCATCCCGTCCGGCCGCGCGAGATCGTCGAGTACCGAAAAATGCGTACACCCCGGCATCGGAACGTAGACGGCGTTCTCGCCGGCGGCGCCGCACGCCGCCGCGTAGTCCTCGGACTGGCGCACGAGCTCCGGCAATTCCGCCGCGCCCACCGCGACGACGGTCGGCACGCCCTTGCCGATGTGATGCAGCGGACTGTAGGCGGCGATTTCGTGCGGGCTCAATTGCAGCTTGTCGTTGAGCCACGACAGGCTGACCGGTTCGAGATCGACCAGCGCGCTGATCGGCAGCGCACGCGTGACGAGCGGGTGCGCGCGATGCAGCGCCGTCAGATGACCGCCGGCCGAGTGCCCGCTCAGGCACACGGGCCGACCCGCGATGCCGAGCCCATCCGGGTCCGCGTGCAGATGATCGAGCAGCCGGCCGATCTCGCCGACGATCTGCGTCATCGAGGCTTGGGGCGCCAGCGTGTATTCGGCCAGCACGACATTGAAGCCTCTCGCGAGCGGACCATCGGCGATAAACGCAAAATCTTCCTTCACGCAGTTCTGCCAGTAGCCGCCGTGGATAAAGATGAAGGTGGGCGCATCGGCCTCGCCGCAGGAGAGCCAGTCGAAACGCTCGCGAACGCGCTCGCCGTAACGCAGATCGCGCCGGCCCGGCACACGCTCGTACAGCGTCGCGCTACGCGACTGAAAATCCGCCAGGACTTCCGGAAAGTTAGGAATGGCCTTGGTGTTGTTGTAGGCCGCATCGAGTGTCGGCCGGTCCATGCCGCGATAAACAATCGTCATAGTCTTTGGTCTTGTTCGTTGAGATCGCTGAGTTCGCTGAGATTGCAAGCGCCCAACGGGCGTATCGCAAAAACGTTCGCGACGCGAGGCCTGACGCCTTCGGCGTGCTCACCTTGACTCGCGCAGTGTGTCAAGGGAAAACGGATCGGCACCATGCAGCAGGACTTCGCCCGGCAGTCTCGCACTGGCATTCCAATCGTTCGGCCTCGACTCATTTCGTCATGCCAAAGATCAACTCGCCCGTCTTCATGGGGCTGCACCTTCTCATTTAACTTCGGCGCCTGCAAGCGCAATCGAAGGTGCGATTGTGACGAATTGCAAACTCGGTGCTCTATGATCGAAACGTCCAACGTCGAGCATCGCTTTTCTTGACATTGATCTCGCGTGAGCAGAATAATAGCCCGTTCGGTTAACGAAACGATGTTCATTGCAAGAACATTGAAAAGGAGGGCAGAGGTCCTGACGGCACGCCGCGCACCTGCCCTGTTCGCTCCGTCATGCAAATGACCGGGCATCATTCAGAGCCACACATATGACGCGAGACACTTCCCCCCACCCTGCCGCCCAGCCCGCCACGTCGCGCAGCCTCGTCGAAGGCCTGGTTTACGTTTTCGAGCAGGTCATGCCCGACCCGTTCGTGCTGTCCATCTGCCTGACGTTTTTCGTCGCCGCGCTCGCGCTGCTGATCGCGCCGACCGGAACGCTGCCGACGCTGCTCGATTCCTGGTACACCGGAACATTCGGCATTCTGGGCTTCGCACTGCAGATGATCCTGATCCTCGCGACCGGCTACGCCATTGCGGAAGCCCCCATCGTGCAGCGCGGACTGCGCGCGCTCGCGGCCAACGCGAATACGCCGACGCGCGCCGCGCTGCTCGTGTTTCCGGTCGTCGCGGTGGCGGCGTGGCTCAACTGGGGGCTCGGTCTGATCGTCGGCGCGCTGCTGTCGCGGGAAATTGCACGGCGCGTCGATGTCGATTTCGCGTGGCTCGTCGCCGGCAGCTATTCGGCCTGGTCGATCTGCAACAGCGGGCTGTCGAGTTCGATCGCGCTTTCGCAGGCATCGCACGGCAACGCGCTGAATCTCGTCGAGAAAGCGACTGGCCACGTGGTGCCGCTCGGCGAAACCATCTTCGCGCCGTTCGTGTTCGTTCCGACCGTGCTCGTCGTGGTCGTGATGACCGCGATCTTCATCAGGATGCATCCGAAAGCCGAGAACGTCGTCGCGTTTCGCCAGAGCGGCGAGGAAGCCGCCGACGCACCAAGCGACGATCCGCATGCTCGCGCGAGCGGTGCCTCGTCGCTCGCGGCGCGCCTCGAACGATCGGTTCTCGGCACGCTGCTGCTGCTCGCGCTCGGCATCGGCTACCTCGCAATGACGTGGCACAAGGAAGGCTTCGATCTCGACATCAACAACACGATCCTGATCTTCCTGCTGATCGGACTCGCGCTGCAGCGCACGCCGATCGCCTACGCGAATTCGATCCGCCGCGCGGCGCGTCAGACCGGTTCGATGCTGCTGCAATACCCGATGTACGGCGGCATCATGGGCATCATGAAGGGCACGGGCCTCGCGTCGATGATCGCGAAAGCGTTCGTGACGATTGCCTCGCCGGCCACGCTGCCGTTGTGGAGCTATCTGAGTTCGCTGATTATCACGCTGCTCGTGCCGAGCGCCGGCGGTCACTGGGCAGTGCAGGGTCCGTTCGTGCTGCCTGCCGCCATCAGCCTGCACGCATCGGTGCCGCGTACCGCAATGGGCGTGGCGATGGCCGAGAACGTGTCGAACATGCTGCAACCGTTCTGGGCCGTGCCGATCGTCGCGATCGCGGGCATCCGCATTCAGCGCGTCATGGGCTATACGGCAGTGACGTTCGCCGTGTCGCTCGTGATCTATGCCGTGGCGCTGTGGCTCGTGCCGTAGGTGCCGTGGGTGCTGTAAGCGCCGCCATCAATGCAATGGCCTCGCTCGAGCGAAGCCATTGCCGTTAAAAAAGGCCGATGAAGCTATGCTTCATCGGCCTTTTCCTCTTCTACCCTGGCAAGCGCTTTTACATCTTCATGACGTCGAGCAGCGTCTTCTTACCGTCCTTGTAGTCGTACAGCGAGATGACGCCGTGCTGCAGGTCACCCTTCGCGTCGAACGTCGTTTCGCCGGTCACGCCCTTGTAGTCGGTGCCCGACACTTTCGCGAGCACCTTCGCCGGATCGGTCGAGTTAGCGCGCTTCATCGCATCGACGACGATATACACCGCATCGTACGTGAACGGTGCGTCGAATTCGATCGGATGGCCGAAGCGCTTCACGTACTTGGCCGCGAATTCCGCGCCGCCGTTCATGCGCTCGACCGCCATACCGGCCTGCGAGCACACCACGTTGCCTGCCGCCGGGCCGGCGAGATCGGCGAGGCTTTCCGTGCAGACGCCGTCGCCCGACAGCATCTTCGCGCGCAGACCGAGTTGACGCGCCTGCTTCGCGAACGGACCGCCGGTGGCATCCATGCCGCCGTACATGATCGCGTCGGGATTCTCGCCCTTGATCTTGGTCAGAATCGCGCGGAAATCGACGGCCTTGTCGTTGGTCGCATCGTGCGACATCACTTTCAGGCCGAGTGCCTTCGCGGTCTTTTCGAATTCGTTCGCGAGACCTTGACCGTATGCGGTCGAATCGTCGACCACCGCGACGCTCTTCACATTCAGGTTTTTCGCGGCATAGGTCGCGAGCGCGGGGCCCTGCTGCGCGTCGGTCGCGACGACGCGATAGGTCGTCTTGAAGCCCTGCTGCGTATAGGCCGGGTTCGTCGACGAAGGCGAAATCTGCGCGATGCCCGCATCGCTATAGATCTTCGAGGCCGGGATCGACGCGCCCGAGTTCAAATGGCCGACCACCGCAACGACCTTGTCGTCGACGAGCTTCTGCGCAACCTGGGTCGCCTGGCGCGGGTCGCCGGCGTCGTCCTGTGCGTCGAGCACGAGCGTGACCTTCTGGCCGTTGATCGTGAGACCCTTCGCGTTGATTTCCTCGATCGCGAGACGCGCGCCGTTTTCGTTGTCCTTGCCGAGGTGGGCGGAGCCGCCCGTCAGCGGACCGACGTGACCGATCTTGACGATCTGGTCCGCGTTCGCGGTGCCCACCATGCTTGCGAATGCCACGACCGCGGCGCTAACCGGCAACAGCTTATGAAACTTGAACGACATACGACACATCTCCTCTTTGCTTGCCAACCGGCTGGTTGGCGTTCCTGATCCTTCCGAATCCATCGCCATGCAGCAATGGATAAATCGAATCGCGGCGCGTCCCGCGCTATACGCGGGAAATACACCGGCAGCCGCTATTTTTGCTGCAGCACGATAACGCAAAACCGCCGGAAACGACAGGCTAAAACACAAACGGGCTTGATGCGATATCGCCAAAGCAGTATCGCCAATACTTTTTTCAGTCTGTTTTCTGAATTGCCGCGCTCGAGAAAGCGTTATCAAGCGTCACGAAAAGTGCGCGAGAAATGCGGCCCGGATAGCGGGCCCGCATGCGGTGCTTCAACCTTTGGGAGACGTCACGAGTTGCAGCGGCGTCTCGATCAGCGTCGACAAGTCGCGCTGCTTGCGCCGCTCGGTGACCGCCCGCAACGCGAAGTCGATACCGAACACGGCCTGGCGGTCGGCGAACTGGTTCATCGTGGCAAGCACGCGGCCATCGGCGAGCAAGGGCTTGATCGCATCGATCGCGTTATAGCCGGTCACATAGACGCTACCGCTTCGGCCCGCGTCGCGAATCGCATCGACCGCGCCCATCGCCATGCTGTCGTTGCCGCACAGCAGCGCGCGAATCTGCGGATGCTCGCCGAGCATTTTCGCGGCCACGTCGCGGCCCTTGGCGTAGTCCCAGTTGCCTGACTCCACCGCGACGACCTTCACGTTCGCCGCGTCCATCGCATCGCGGCTGCCTGCCGTGCGCTGCTGCGCATTGGTGCTGACCGAAATGCCCTCGATGATCCCCACCTCGTCGCCGGCCTTCAGGTGCCTGGCCAGATAATCGCCCACCTGCTTCGCGCCGTTGCGATTGTTCGGCCCGACGAACGGCACGGAAATGCCGGCGGCCGCCTGCGCCGCGTCGTCGAGCGGATTGTCGATCGTAATCATGATGACGCCGGCCTTGATGCCGCGCGCGACGACGGCGACGAGCGCCTTCGAGTCGGTCGGCGCGAGCACGATCGCATTCATCTGCGCCTTGATCATGTCCTCGACGATGCGAATCTGCGCGGCCGTGTCGGTCTGTTTGGCCGTGCCGTGCAGGGTCAGACTCAATTGCGACGCGAAGTGCCGCTGATAATTGCGTGCGGCATCGACCATCGAGACCGTGAACGGGTCCGACATCGACTTCAGCACGAGCGCGATCTTGCGCTTCGCGCCGGGCAGCGCTTCAGCGCATGCGTCGCTCGCGAAGAGGGCGGGCAGGCCCGCGAGTCCGCTTGCGGCCAGCGTACCGGCGAGCAGTATGCGGCGGCGCAGGTTCGGCGTCATCGCGTGGCTCCTTCGCTGCGGCCCTGGCGTATCGCGGTAGCGCGCGCCTTCAGTGCCGATGCAGGATTATCGTGGCGCCGGCCGTGCCGGTATCGTCGCATGCTCATTGTGCGTCCTTCAGGGCCGCGAGGCTCGCGGCAATTTCATCGAAGAGCGGCCTGCTGTCGATCTCGTCGCTCAGGCAGCGCGCCTGCAACGCCGCGAGTTGCGCGACGGCGGCGCGACGAGGCGGCGTATCGGGCACTTCGCACCGCTCGATCAGTTCTTCGAGCAGACAGCCATAGGCTCGCACTTCGAGCCGCTGCAAGGCCATGCCGGAACTTCGATCATCGGCATCATAAAACGATGCCGCGCCGAAATCGCCGAGCAATGCATGCCCCGCACCGCCATGCAGGATATTGTGCGCGTACAGGTCGCCATGCATGACGCCACGCCGATGCAGATGACTCGCGACGTCCGCGATGCCGCTTGCAATGCCGAGCACGGTCGCGAGATCGAAACGCGTGCCGTCGCGATAGACGTCGCGCGTGCACGACTCGAAGCTCGGCGGACCCGCGAGGTTGGCGAAGCACGGATCGACCAGTTCCATCACGAGACCGTGCGCGCCCGCCGGATGATCGACCACCTTGCCGAGCACCGGAATCAGGTTCGCATGGTCGCGGCCGCGAATGCAAGCGGCCATTTCGCAGTCGGGCAACCCGTCGCTCGTCACCGCGCCTTTGAAGAGCTTTACGGCGACCGCATGCGGTTCGCGCTCCGGCGCATCCGCACGGCCGGCAAACAGCGAGGCGCGATGAATCACGCCCGACGCGCCTTCGCCCAATGGCTGTTCGAGCTTCAACGCGTCCCAGCGAATCGCGCGGATCGGCATATCGATCAGCGCCGCATTTTCGAGCGCCATGCCAAACGGATTGCCCGCATAGGCGAGCCATGCCAGGCGCGGCAGACGCAACAGCCAGCGCGGCAAGGCGTCGAAGCGATTTGCCGCGAGCCGCAGCAGTTCGAGCCGCGAGCACGCGGCCAGTTCCTCGGGCAAGGCGCGCAAGCGGTTGCCGGCCAGCATCAGCTTCTGCAATTGCGCACAGCGGCCAAGCTCGGCGGGCAAGCGCTCGATCTCGTTGTCGGTCAGAATCAGCCAGCGCAATGACGGCGGCAATGCGCGGCCCGGCACGGTACGGATGCGATTCGCCTTGAAGCCGATCATGCTCAATTGCGCGCATTCGCCAAGCACCTCGGGCAATGCGGTGAACGGGTTATTGGATGCGAAGAGAATGCGCAACTTGCGCAGGCGCGGCAGATCGTCGGGCAACGTCGAGAGCACGTTGTTCGAGAGGTCGAGCACTTCGAGCGTATCGGCGAGATCGAAAATCTCGCGCGGAAATTCGCGCAGGCCGCCTGCCAGCTTGAGCTGGCGCGTACCCGCCAGTTGCCCGGCCCGCAGTTGTTCTAGAGTCGTAATCACGATCGAGGAGAAGAGATTCGGGTAGCGCCGCGCGTCGTACCGAAGGTATCAATTCTACTGAGTCGCGAGCCGTCTGCGGTACAGTGACATGATCGTCGTATCAAATACGGCCATGCAATGCGAATGAAATAGCAATATCTGGAGCGCCTTCGGACAACGCGGCGAGCACACTGCTCCATAACGGCGCGCCTTCTCGCGCCGGTCGGCCCGAATGGCCTCACCCCGTCAGGAGTCAAGCAAAGTGACTTACACATACAAATTGATCGACTCGCCCGTTGGGCAGTTGAAGCTGGTGGCCAGGGGCGATTGCCTTGCCGCGATTCTGTGGGAAAACGACAAGCCGAACCGGGTGCGCCTCGGCGAAATGAGCGAAGCGGGCGAACACCCGGTGCTCGTCGAAACCGAGCGGCAATTGCGCGAGTATTTCGCGGGCACGCGCGACGCGTTCGATCTGCCGCTCGATTTTCAGGGCACCGAATTCCAGAAGAAAGTGTGGCAGGCATTGCTGACGATCCCGTTCGGCCAAACCCGCAGCTACACCGAGATCGCCCAGCAGATCGGCAGCGTCAACGCGGTGCGCGCGGTGGGCGCGGCCAACGGCAAGAATCCGATTTCGATCGTCGCGCCATGTCATCGCGTGATCGGTGCGTCGGGCGATCTGACCGGCTTCGCTGGCGGACTCGCGAACAAGATGCTGCTGCTCTCGCTCGAAGCGGGGCAGACTTCGCTGGAAGCGGCAGCCGATGAGGCAGCAGATGCAATGACAGATGCCGCAGCGAAGGCACGGCCGCCGGCGCCGAAGCCCGCCCCCACGCAAGCGGCACAGGCCAGGCAAGACAGCGTGCAGCCTCAACCCGCGCGCCATGCGGCGAGCCGCGGAACGCAGGCTTCGTTGTTCGGCAACTGAGCCCGACGCATCCCGCGTGCGGCTGCAACGGGCGATAACGGGCGATAAATCGTCCGCGATGGACGCCAGTGGCGGCGCATGCAGCACCTATCCTTAAGATGCCATTTCGGCATCGATCGGGAGGACGACATGCGGATGCTTCTCAACATACAAATACCCAACGAGCCATTCAACACGCTCGTGCGCGAAGGCCGCGCCGGCGAATTGATCGCGCAGATACTCGAAGAAACGAAGCCCGAGAGCATCTACTTCACCGAGCAACGCGGCAAACGCGGCGCGGTGGCGGTCGTGAACATCGACGATGCCTCGGCGATTCCCGCACTCGCCGAGCCGTGGTTCCTGAAGCTCGACGCCGAGTGCGAACTGCGCATCGCGATGCTGCCCGCGGATCTGATGAAAGCCGGGCTCGACGGGCTCGGCTCGAAATGGAAATAACGGGGAAAACCGCGGCGCGCCCCGTTTGACGACGCCGGCGGCAAGACGCAACTCACCGCACCGCCGGCGCGGCCATCCCTCAGGCGCGCTGGGCGGCCGCTTCCAGCAGCATCGAAGCGGCGGCGGTCGCCGCGACCTGGCAGCCGAGCACGATATGCTCCTCGGCCGTGTCTTCGATAAAGTCGTGGCTCACGCCGCCGATGCTCGGCACGAACATCATGCAGGCGGGCATACGGCGCGCGATCACCTGCGCGTCGTGCGCGGCGCCGCTCGGCATGCGCAGCCATTGCTCTGGCGCGAGCGCTTCGGCGGCGCGCGCCAGATGACCGGCAAGCGCCGCATCCATGCTGACGGGTTCGATCGGCTCGTCGATCTTCTGCCATTCGACGCTCACCGCGTGATGCGCGTTGAAGTCGCGCACGAGTTCGGCGAGCCGCTGTTCCATCGCCTGCAGACGCGCGGGGTTCGCGTCGCGGAATTGCAGATACATGTCGGCCGCGCCCGGCACGACGCTCATCGAGCCCGGATCGAGATCGATGCGGCCCACGGTCCAGACCGTGTCGGCATCCGCAAGCTGCTCGAATGCCTCGTTCATGCGCGCGATGAACGCCACGAGCGCCGCGCCCGCGTCGCGGCGGATCGCCATCGGCGTCGTGCCCGCATGATTGCGCTGGCCCGTGAAGCGCAAACGCAACTCATGCATCCCGACGATCGTCGTGACGACGCCGATCGATTTGCCGATCGCTTCGAGCCGGCCGCCCTGCTCGATATGCGGCTCGAAATACGCGACGTGCCGCCCCGCTTCGAAATGCGCGCGCGGCCGTCCCGCGAGCCCGGCCGCCGCGAGCACGTCTTCGAGACGCTCGCCCTGGCGGTTCGCCGCGCCGCGAATCGCTTCGTCGACCGCCTCGCCGACGAAGCTGCGGCTGCCTAGCAGGCCGGAGAAGGTGCCCTCTTCGTCGATCCACGAGGCGACGTCCACCGCGAGATGACGCGTTGCCTCGTTCTCCGCGAGCGCGCGGGCGATCTCGAGGCCGTACATCACGCCCAGCGCGCCGTCGAGCCAGCCGCCGGTCGGCTGCGTGTCGGTGTGCGAGCCGACCAGCAGCGCGGGGCCGCCGTTGCGCGAGCGCCCGAACACGGTTCCGACGCCGTCGATGCGCGCCTCGAGCCCGGCTTCCGTCATCCGGCCGACGAGCCATGCGCGCGCCGCCAGATCCACCGGCGAGAGCGAGAGCCGCACCACGCCGGGACCTGTCGCGCCGAAACTGCGCAGATGTTTAAGGTCGGCCATCAGGCGGGTCGGGTTGATGTTTACCACCACGTTGTTATCTCCTGCGATCGGATTGATGTCGTTACTGCTTCCATAGCGGCTGTTTTGCCGAACGATCACGGCCTCACTGGACCGGCGCGGCGTGCCTGGTGTGCCCGGCGTGCCCGACGTGCCGATAGGCGGCTCGCGCTGCATCTGCATGCCTGTGCGGCGCGCATCGGGCTTCGCCACGCGCTTATCTGCGTATGCCGAGCGCCAGCGCCGCCTCGCGAAAATCGCCCGGCGACATTTCGTAAGCGCGCCGGAACGCGCGATTGAAATCCGACGCGCTATTGAAGCCGAGGCCATACGCGACTTCGATCACCGGCCTGTGCGGATAGCGATGCAACTCGTCCGCCGCTTCGCGCAGCCGCCGGTTGCGAATATACGCGGCGAGTCCGCCCTCCGGCTCGAACAGACGATACAGCGTGGGCCGCGAAAGCTGCGATACGGCGAGCACCTTGTCGATCGTCAGATCCGCCTGGCCGAGATGCGCGTCGATATAGCGGCGCGCGCTCGCGAACATCGCCGTGCGCGCCGCCGCGCGAGCGTTGCCGGTCAAGCCAGTCTGCCTGCCGAAGGCCGCGGCGATCAGCATCGCGCAGCCGCGGAGCGCCTCGTAGGCGGCCTGCGGGCTCATCTCGGGCAACGAGCGGGACAGCTCGGCAAGATGTGCGGGAATCATCCGCGCGAGCGGCGAATGATATTCGATCACGCGGCCATGAATCGACGCCGCCTCCGGCAGCACCGCCTCCACGATCTCGCGGGGCACGAACAAGGCCATCACGCGGCATGGGCCGCGCGTCATCCACATCGGCTGGTTCAGATCGAGCGCGAGAATGCCGGGCACCGTTTGCACCGCATTGCGCTTCGGATAAAGACCCGTCGCGGTTTCGACCACGCCGTCCACGGCCACATGAAACACGAACTGGCACACGTTGTCGGTGGAGATGCGCGCGACCGCGCGCGTTTGCTCGACCGGATCGGTGCGGCAGTCCATGAAAGCCATGCCGCCGACGCGGTAACTGTCGATGCTGCCGCGAAAACCGTCGGCCAGTTGCCGGCGCGAGATCGGCACGTCGAGAAAATGGCCGACGCGCTCGCGCCACGCGGGCAACTGCAGGCGCGCGGCGCTACCGTAAGTATCGAAGTGGCTATAGTCGCAAACCGGAGCGGCCGCGTAGCCCGTTGCGGAATCGGTCGTCAAGATGTCCTCGCGTGAATCGCGTGAGGCGCGGCGGGATGCCCTGCGCCGCTCCCGCCTGCCCCGCCTGCCCCCAGTCTGCCGCTGAACGGCGCTAAGCGCTCATTTCCACAAGGTGCGGCCGAAGAACGTCAACGTACGATCCCACGCCTGCTGCGCCCATGCCGGATCGTACTGCGTCGCCGCGATGCGGCCCGGTCCGACGGCCGTTTCGTTCGCGAACGCGTGGCGCGCGAGATAACGGTGAAACTCGAGGTCGACGTTCGCCTCGCCGAGCTTCTTTTCGAGCGCGTCGACGGTTTCCGCCGCGAAGAATTCGTCCTGCAGAGCCCAGTGGCCCATCACCGGCACCTTGATTTTCGAGGCGTCGAGATAGTCGAGCGGCGGGAAACCATACCAGACGACGCCGGCCGCCACTTCGGGCACGTTGCACAGCGCGAGCAGCGTCAGCGCGCCGCCCATGCAAAAGCCGGTCACGCCCACGTTCGCCGCGTGCTGCTTCAGATACTGCACCGCGCCGCGCACGTCCTGGGTGGCGGCATCGCCGAAATCGAGGCTGCTCATCAGATGGTGCGCTTCCTCTTGCTCGACCGTCGACTTGCCGCGATAGAGGTCGGGCACGAGCGCGAGGTAGCCGGCCTGCGCGAGACGGTCGGCGACACCGCGAATCTGCCCGTTCACGCCCCACCATTCCTGGATCACGACGACCGCGGGCGCGCCCTCCGGTTTCCGCGGTTTGGCCAGGTAGCCCTGAAGTTGCCGGCCATCGGGACGGTTGAAGGTAATCATCGAACCTGCTGGCTGCGTCATGGGTTTCTCCTCGGATAGACGAAACCGGTAGCATAGCGCCTGTCCCGCGAATCCTGCGCTATCGGCTCCCGCGCTTCAAACCGGCGCCTCGAACGGGCGTAGCGCCGTTCAATTCGGCGTCTTATCGACTCCGTATCGGCGCCTTATTCGAGCCGGCCAATATCTGGATAAGCAGAAGAACTTTTTTACAATTAATTTAGCCTCATTCGTACCCACAAATTTCAGGGCTGACGTTATACTTGCCGCCATGCTTTCTGGTTAATACCCCACTCGCCAGCGCCATCGGCCAAACATGCCGTCCCAGCCTGACGAGGGAAACCGCGACGCGATATTCATACGCTCCGGTTTCCGGCTCGAAGTCCCGTGCACCGTGCCCTGCGCCGGTTTGTGGGCATGTCTCTCAGGTTCTGGCAAACATCCTCGGACGCCAGGATCTTTAGGCCGACACATCGTGTCGGCCTTTTTTTATTCCGCAAACCTTGTATTTACGGCAATCTGTCAAATTCCTGCCACGCAAATCATAGTTTCGCCAAAAAATCACACGCGATATCTCAAAATTAATACGCCCGGTCCCCGCCTATCCTGTTTCCCACATTCCAGAAAATTTAAGCGCTTTTATCTAATGATTGGGTAATCAGTGAATAAAACCCGCTGTATTGCGCGGCGTGTCAGAACCGTTCGAGCAGGCCGAATTGCACGCCCGCGACCGGCGCGCCCGGATAAGCCACCGGCAGTCCGGTCACGTTGACGCCGCGCAGCGTAAAGCTTGCGTCGTCGTGATTGGCGAGATAAGCGGCGCTGAAGTAAAGCAGCAGCGTGGGCGAAACGTCGTATTCGAAGGCGGCGCTGAACTGGTCCGCGTTCGCGCCCGCCTGCGTGTAGTCGCGTACATGCGCATAGCCGAGCGAGGCGCGCGCGACGGCGGAAAAACGGTACTGCGCCGACAGCGATCCGCCCGCGCCGTGATACACCGGCGTGCCGCCGTCGCCGTTGAAGAAGGCGAGCCACACGCGCAACTTGCCGAAGCCGTAGCTCGCGCCGCCGAGATTCGCGCGCAGCGCGCCGGCGCCGTGCGTCTGCTGATGCGCGTACAGCACGTGCAGTCCGTCGAGCCGATAGGATGCCGTGACGTAATAGCCGTCGAGGCCGTTGCCGTCGTCCTCGGAGGGATCGCGCGTCGCCATCATCACGGTCGCGTCGAAACCGGCGATCCGCGGCGACAGATAAGCGAACGCGTCGTTCGCATACGGCGTGATCTTCGACAGATTGTTGAGCCCCGAGGCGATCATGCCGGCGCCGAACGCGTCGAGACCGCCCTTGAACGGGATGTAGATCGGCGAATATTGACGGCCCATTCTCACTTCGCCCCACGCGCCACGCGCGCCGATCCACGCCTGCCGGTTGAACAGCGAACCGGGCACCTGCAACGAGCCGTCGGCCGAGCTGAAACCGTTTTCGAGCGTAAACACGATCGCCGTGCCGCCGCCGATCGGCTCCGCGCCATGCAAGCCCACGCGCGAACCGCGATACGCGCCCGAATCCATGCGCGGCGTCCAGCCGGAGCCGGGATCGGTGATTTCGATGCTGGTGTCGAAGACGCCATAGAGCGAGACGAAGCCGGCGTTCATGTCGGCGGCGGCCGCCTCGCGCAGGCAAGGGAGCAGCAGCGCGGCGCTCATGGCGACGGCCCGGCCAAACCTCGCCGCATCGCGTTGGCGCCATGCGGCCGCGAGGATCGTGCGGGCCGTCTTGAGCAATGAAGCCGGGGCGTCGTGCAGGATGAAGTCCTCCGCGGACACATATCGGACATATATCGCGAGCGAACTTACCACGTTCGGCCAGGTTCGACCATGTTCGGCACGCATGGGCCGGCGCCTTCCCGCACGCACAGCGAAACCGGCCATTTTTTACCCTCCCCGTGTCTCTTTTCGTTCAACGAATAGTTTCGATTAAGGGGAAACCCGTATAATCATCAAGAGGTCAGACAACTAGCATTGCACGAAGCCGCCAAGAGCCCGACCCGCCCGCCACCGCGCAGCGCCCACCCGAACCGCCTTCTGCCCGACACGTGAATTCCACCGCCTCCGCTTCCGCCCTGCCGTTTCGCAACGCCCTCCTCGCGATGCTCGGCATCGGTCTCGTCAACATGCTGGTCGCGCTCGACCAGACCGTCGTCAGTACCGCGCTGCCGTCGATCGTCGCCGAATTGCACGGCTTCGAATACTTCGCGTGGATCGCAAGCGCCTACCTGCTCGCCTCGGTCGTGACGGTGCCGGTGTTCGGGCGGCTCGGCGACTACTTCGGCCGCAAGCGTTTCGTGATTGCCTCGGTCATCACGTTCACGGTGGCGTCGGTGCTGTGCGGGCTCGCCAACGACATGCTGTTTCTCGTCATCGCGCGCGGGCTGCAGGGCATCGGCGGCGGGATGATGGTCGGCACCGCGTTCGCCTCGATCCCCGATCTGTTCCCCGATCCGCGCACCCGCGTTCGCTGGCAGGTGGTGCTGGCCGCGGCATACGGCATCGGCACGGCGGCGGGGCCGTCGCTCGGCGGCTGGATGAGCGAACACCTCGGCTGGCGCTCCACGTTTCTCGTCAACCTGCCGGTCGGCGTGGCGGCGCTCTATTTCACCTGGGCGCATCTGCCGAGCTTCCGGCGTCCGCAACAGGACGAAGTGAAAATCGACTGGCTCGGCGCGGCGCTCGTCGCAGCCGTGCTCGGCGGCTTGCAGGCGTTGATCGAAGGCGTGCCGAAGCATGGCCTCACGACCGGCAACGTCGTGCTCGGCACCTGCGTGGTCCTTGGCACGGTTGCGCTGCTGATCTGCGAAAAACGCGCGACGCACCCGATCATTCCCCTCGACCTGTTCAAGGACTCGCAACTCGTCACACTGTTCACACTCGGCATGCTGTCCGGCTTCGTGATGTTCTCGCTGATCTTCTTCGCGCCGCTGCTGCTGCAAGGCGGCTTCGGCCTCTCGCCGCAACAGGCCGGCCTGCTCGCCACGCCGATCGCCGCCTGTATCGCGCTCGGCAGCCTGCTGAACACGCGCATCGTGATTCACATGAAGAAGCCCACGCGAATTCTCTCGATCGGCTTCGCCCTGCTGATGTTCGCGTCGATCGCGCTTGCGTTTGCCTATCCCGATACGCCGCACGTGCGCATCGCGCTGCCGATGGCCGCGGTCGGCATCGGGCTCGGGTTCATCCTCAACAATCTGAACGTGTTCGCCCAGGAGATCGCCGGGCGCGAACGCTTCGGCATCACGACCGCGCTGCTGCAATCGACGCGTATGGTCGGCGGCATGCTCGGCACGAGCATCGTCACGACCGTGGTTTCGCATCACTACCGCAGCGTCGTCACGCGCACGATGAGCGTGCTCGGCGAGCCGGCCGCGTCGCAATGGCAGCCGCGTTTCGTCGATCTGCGCATTCTGATCGACGAAGCATCGCGCATCCGCTTGATCGCCGATATGAAACCGTCGGGACTCGACACGCTCGCGCTGATCGATAGCGCGCGCGATGCGCTCGTGCAGTCGATCCATCTCGGCGTGTGGCTGACGGCGGTGGCATCGCTCGCGGCCGCGCTGCTCGTGCCGCGCATTTCGCACGTGGTGTTTCACAAGAACTGAGCGGTTCGGTTGCGATCGGCAAATCGCGCGTGCCCCGCTCGAATAAAAAAAGCTCCCCGGTCCGGATAAGGGCGCGGGGAGCGAATGGGCAGGTCGAAGAGGCTGGATAACGTCTCGCCAGGCTCTCCGTCGCATCCCAAGGAGATGAACGTCAGGGGAGCCTGCTCACTGAACCGTGGCTTTGGCTCGAAGATTCTTCACCATTCTGTCGACGAGTTCGGCCTGTGCCTGCTGGTACAGCATCGGCTTCATGTCCTCGAACGAGGGCACCTGCAACGGGCGGGTGTCATCCACTTCTATGACGTGAAAGCCGTAGCCGGTTTTAACCGGAGTCTGCGTGTATTCGCCCTTGTGCAAATGAGCCATCGCGTCGGCAAACGGTTTGACGACCTTGCTGGACGTGACCCAGCTCAGGTCTCCGCCGTTATATCTCGAACCCGGATCGACCGATTCGCGAGCAAGGTCCGCGAACGATGCGCCCTTATTGAGCTTCGCAATGATGTCTTTGGCTGCGCCTTCATCCTTGACGAGGATATGGCGGACTTTATATTCGGTACTCCCGCCTTTCGCCTTCATGTCGTTGTACATCGCCCGCAATTGATCGTCAGTGACAGGATTTTTCTTGAGAAAGTCCTGCATGTACTCCCTAACGATTTCAGTCTCCCATGTTGCCTGAGCCTGAGCCAGAATCTTTTGCCGGGCCGCCTCGGCGCGCGCCGCGACGTCCGGTTGCCGGTCGAAGCCGGCCTTCTGCGCCGCCTGGAAGATGACTTCGCGGCGCACCAGTTCGTCGCGCACGTGGTCGGTCAATTGCGGCGAATCGGGAAAACCTTGCGCATGCGCCTGTCCGATATACAAGTCGGCGTCTGCTTGAGAAACCGGTTTGCCGTTGACGGTGACAAATGGCTTTTCCGCGGCACTCGCGGCCAGGGGAAGCGTTGCACCGAACACCAGTGCAAGCATCCATCGTGATAGTACTTTCATTCGGCGGACCACTCAGGTTGGTTCGAGCGCTTATGCCGGAGTCCGAAGGAGCATCGGACTCCGGCGACTTACGCAACGTTAAACACGACGTTATTGCGTAATCGTTCCCGCAAGCGTCAGGCTGCGCGACGAGTTACCGACGTACACCGAATAAGAACCGGCCGGGGTCGTCCACTGCTGCGAGTCTTTGTTCCAGGTGCTGAGCGGATGATTCGGCGCGGCCGGATCGATCGTGATGGACACCGTCTGCGATCCGCCGGCATTCAGACTGACTTTCTGGAATCCCACCAGACGCTTGGGCGGTTCTCCAGCCGAGCTCGGCAATGCGACGTACACCTGCGGCACTTCGGCGCCCGCCACGGAACCCGTGTTTTTCACGACCGCGGTCACCGTGTACGTGCCGTTCGCGCCGGAACTCACGGTCGGGTTGGTAATCGTGAAGGTCGAGTACGAGAGGCCATAACCGAACGGGAATGCCGGCGTCTTACCCATCGCGTCATACCAGCGATAACCGACATTGAGTGCCTCGGAGTAAGTCACCGTCGCGCTTCCGTTGATCGACACGCCGGGATACTGATACGGCGTGATCGAATCCATGAAGCCCTGGCCGACCTGCGGGAACGTCACCGGCAGCTTGCCGGACGGATTCGCAACACCCCACAGCAGATCCGCCACGATATGCCCGTCTTCCTCGCCCGGGAACCACGTTTCGAGAATCGCGCCCGGTGCGGACGTGCCGCCCGTGAGAAGCGAAGGATCGAGAGCCTCGGCGGCGCTGTCCTTCAGCACGAGCACGGTATTGCTGTTTGCCGCGACGATGGTCTGGAGCAACGCCAGCGTGTTGCTGTTCTTCGCGGTACTCGAGGTCGTGATCGAGTTCGACTTCGGCGCATACCAATCGAGCGTATTCAGGTATTTGCCGGTGTCGAGCGTCAGGCCCGTCGAGTCCGTAAATGTCGCTTGGTCAGCGCCTTCTTCCGACATGGAGCCGGCCATGAAGATCACGGCATCGGCGCTGGTCGCCGCTGTCGTCACGGCCGAGATGGACGCGGCCGCGCCATCGATCGTGGCGGTCGAATTGCTGTCGTCCACGAGCGCCAGGTGAACCGTTGCGCCGGTGTTCCCGAGGTTGGCGAGCGTGTCCTTGATGCCCTGCACCGGCGTCACCGTGTACAAGGCGACGACATCGGAGCTGCCGCCGCCGGAACCCATCGGGTTGCCGACCGAGCTGCCGCCGGCCACGGCCTGCTGGGCATAGACCTGCGTCGCCTTGCCGACCACGAGCACGTTTCGAACCGTCTTTTTCAGCGGCAAGGTACCGTTGTTCTGCAGCAGCACGGCGGCCTGCTCGCCGATCTGCTTCGCGACCGTACCGTCCGCCGTCGCATTGATGGCAGTCTGAGCAATCGGCCGATCGAAGATACCCGCGCGGAACATCTGCGTATAGCGACGCAGCAGCGCATTGTCGATGTCCGAGGTCTGAATCTGGCCCGAAGCCAGCGCCGCGTTCAGGTTCGCCGGGGTCCAGTTCTGCGGCAGCGGCATTTCGTTATCCATACCGGCCAGCATGGTCGGCGCGGTGCTATGCGCGGCGAAGAAGTCCGATTGCACGTAGCCCTTGAAGCCCCATTGCCCGCGCAGAACATCGGAGAGAATGTGCTTCTGTTCGCACATCGAGAAACCGTTCACCGAGTTATACGAACACATGACGGCGCCGACGTTGCCTGCTTTCACCGCCATCTCGAACGGCAGCATATAGAGCTCGTGCAACGTCTGATCGTCGACGCTCTCCTGAATCGTCATGCGATTCGTTTCCTGTTCGTTCGCCACCAGGTGCTTGGCCATCGCAATCATGCCGTGAGCCTGCACGGCCTGAATTTCGGCGACCCCCATCGTGCCCGTGAGATACGGGTCCTCGCCCATGTATTCGAAGTTGCGGCCGCCCACCGGCAAGCGCGCCAGGTTCATACCGGGCGCTTCGAACACGTGCAGCGCCAGATTCCCGCCCTCGACGCCGACCACGTTACCGAACTGGGTTGCCACGGAAGGATCGAACGAGGCCGCCATCGCGATAGCCGACGGCAAGGCCGTCGCCTTGGCGGAACTGGAATCCGTATAGGCTGCATAGCCCGTTACGGACGGAGAAACGCAATCGTTCTGGCCGATGCCGACAGGGCCATTGGTAATCCGCAGAGTCGGAATCGCGTACTTCGCGAGACCGAGAATGTGCCGCGCGCCATAGCACTGCGGCAACTCGGGCAGAATCCCGGGGTTCGAACCTGCCAGTTGCTCCTCCTTGTCGGCGAGCGTCATGGCAGGGACAAGCAGTGCCGCGCGTGCTTCGGGAGAAAGCGACGTATTCATCCACGGCATTGCGGCTGACGGCGTCGATGCCGGGGTGGGCGCCGAAGCCGTCGACGATGGGTTGGGGTTATTGCTGCCTCCGCACGCCGCCAGAAAGAACATGATGCTTGCGGCGGCGGCGGTTCTCCTCTGAATGAATTTCACAGACATTGTCTTTCCTCAATTGTTATAGGCACAAATGCGCGAGACGCACTGCTCGTTCTAGTACTAAGGATTACTACCTGATGAGTTGTTATGACCCGGCCGGCTGTCTCCCTTCAGCTTCGACTCCCAAAAGCATGCAGGCCTGACTGGAAGCTTTTCGTCCCTTGATGTTCATCCGCGTGCCGAATCGAACCTCGGGCTAACAGCGGCGACACGGTCTGCTATCCAGTGATAGGCATCGTAGATATAAATTCGTCATCAGACGACTAGGGTTTACATCAAACCAATAAAAACAATGGCTTATATTGATGCGCTGATGTCCGATGAGAATTTCAAGATCGACAACTCAAGCGTTGCCGCAGGGGATCGGCAGGGATGGGCAAAGATTCGGCGAGACGAAAACACGAGCGCTTCCGCAAGGTCTCCGATGAGTCCGCTCGATACGCAATGAGCGAACCTGGAGTGAAGCGCATTCGCCCGGGCATACGCCAACACCGGGCCTTAAAAACATCGAGCGGCTGCATGGGAAACCACGCAGCCGCTCTCTTTACATCACACTACCTCAACCGCCGTGCGGCCCGAATCAGCGCACGAGGCAAGGCCGCTTGTTATCGAACGTCCAGTTCGGAATCAGATACTGCATCGCCACGCCGTCGTCGCGCGCGCCGAGGCCGTGCTGCTGATACAGCGCATGCGCCTTCTCCAGCGCATCCATGTCGAGCTCGACGCCGAGACCCGGCTTCTGCGGCACCTTGACCTTGCCGCCGACGATCTGCAGCGGATCGCGCGTCAGGAACTGGCCGTCCTGCCAGATCCAGTGCGTATCGATCGCGGTGATCTTGCCCGGCGCCGCAGCGGCGACGTGCGTGAACATCGCGAGCGAGATGTCGAAGTGGTTGTTCGAATGCGAACCCCACGTAAGGCCCCAGTCGTTGCACATCTGCGCGACGCGCACCGAGCCCTGCATGGTCCAGAAGTGCGGATCGGCGAGCGGAATGTCGACCGATTGCAACTGGATCGCGTGACCCATCTGGCGCCAGTCGGTTGCGATCATGTTGGTCGCCGTCGGCAAACCGGTCGCGCGGCGGAATTCGGCCATCACTTCGCGGCCCGAATAGCCGTTCTCCGCGCCGCACGGGTCTTCCGCGTAGGCGAGCACGTCGTGTTTGTCGCGGCACAGGCGCACCGCTTCGGCGAGCGACCATGCGCCGTTCGGATCGAGCGTCACGCGTGCTTCGGGGAAGCGCTCGGCCAGCGCCGTGACCGCTTCGATTTCGGCATCGCCCGGCAGCACGCCGCCCTTCAGCTTGAAGTCGTTGAAGCCGTAACGCGCCTGCGCGGCCTCGGCGAGACGCACGACCGTTTCCGGCGTCAGCGCCTCTTCGGTGCGCACGCGCTCCCAGTCGTCGCGCGCGCCGGTGTTGTCCGCGTACGGCAGATCGGTCTTCTTGCGATCGCCGATATAGAACAGGTAGCCGAGCATTTCCACTGCGTCGCGCTGCTGGCCTTCGCCGAGCAGAGCCGCGACCGGCACACCGAGATGCTGGCCGAGCAGATCGAGCAGCGCGGCTTCGAGCGCGGTCACCGCGTGAATCGTCGTGCGCAGGTCGAAAGTCTGCAGACCACGGCCGCCCGCGTCGCGGTCGGCGAATTGCGTGCGCACTTTGTTCAGGATTGCTTGCAGATTGCCGATCGACTGACCGACGACGAACGGCCGCGCATCGTCGATCGTCTTGCGGATGTTCTCGCCGCCCGGCACTTCGCCGACGCCGGTATGCCCCGAGCTATCGCGCAGGATCACGATGTTGCGCGTGAAGAACGGGCCATGCGCGCCGCTCAGATTCATCAGCATGCTGTCGCGGCCCGCGACGGGCACGACGCGCAGTTCGGTGACGACCGGCGTGGCGTTCGATTCGGTTGGTTTCGTGGACATGGAAAAAGCACCTGTTTGTGAAATGAGCCGGCCTTCGACGACATCGCGAGTTGCGCGCTTTCGAGCGGACCGGATGGAAATGCGAACTGGCAAGGATCGACGGCCGCCTGCGACCGTCAGTGTAGCCAATGGACGTTGCGGCCTCGGGACTCCCGCAACGATGCGCATCCGGGCGAAGCACATCGCCTCATGACAAGCATGACACGTTGTACGACGACAGTCTACTCCGATATCCCGGACGATTCCAGAGGAGTGTTTACCCTGCAATCTTTCTAAGGCACAAGGCTTTACGGCATGAAAACCCAGAACTCATGACGTGTCCCACGTCGAACTAAGACGTCTGATGACTATAATTTTCCGATAACCTGTATCGGCAAGCCGCAGGCGAGGCAACGGCTTGACCGTTAGTTGCACGCAAGCAGACAGGCGACCGGAAACGCCTGATAACGGCCCGTTGCGCCGCGCGCTCACCATGCGCCCGCACGCGAAATAGCCCCGAGCGCCGCCGTCGAACGCATGGGAATCCAGTAAAGTCCTGTGCGATACTTTGCTGGATCAGTCAACAAGCCACAAAAATGAGCAGCCTAACTGAAAAGGTGGTCGCCACTCTTTCCGATGAAATCCGCCGCGGCACGCTGAGGCCGGGCGACCGCATTCCCACCGAAGTCGCGATGATGAAGCAGCTCTCGGTGAGCCGCTCCGTGGTGCGCGAGGCGATCTCGCGCCTGCAGGCGGCCAACGTCGTCGAGACACGGCACGGAATCGGCACGTTCGTGCTCGCCCCGGCCGCCGAAAAACCGATGCAGTTGCCCGCCGCCGATCTCTCCAGCATGCTCGACGTGATGGCGATCATCGAATTCCGCATCGACGTCGAGGCCGCCGCAGCGGCACTGGCTGCCTCGCGCCGCACCGAGCAGAACCTCAAGCAGATCTACGCCGCGCTCGACCGCTTCGAGTCGGAACTCGAGCGCGGCAGCACCGACACGCTCGCGCACGACATCGAGTTCCATCTGCAGATCGCACGAGCGAGCGGCAACCGCTATTTCTTCGACGTGCTGAGCCAGCTCGGCCGCTCGGTCAGTCCGCGCACGCGGCTCGGCACCGCCGAAATCGCCGAACTCGATCACATCGAGGTGCTGCGCAACGTGCTCGGCGAGCACCTGCTGATCTATCGCGCGATCGAACGCCAGGACGCCGACGACGCGCGCGCCGCGATGCGCATGCATCTGAGCAACAGCCGCGAGCGGCTGCGTCGCGCGCATGAGTTGACGAAAGTCGGCGCCTGAGGGCGTCTTGCCCGCGCATCGGCGCGAGACTGGGCCAGTCCGCGCAGTTGCATTTCACCTCGATACTTCCAGCGGGAAACCGGCGCAGCATGTTCGCGCCGGCTTCGTCACGCGGCTAACGCGACGGAGGCCAGCATGGCACCACAGCACCACGACGACGCCCTCGAACAGTTCGCCGCACAGGGCGCCGCGCCGCTGCCGGCAACGGACCAGAGCGGCCACGTCGAGCACGACGGCGCGCGCATCTGGTACGCGTCGTACGGCTCGGGCGCACCGGTGATCCTGCTGCACGGCGGACTGGGACATAGCGGCAACTGGGGTTATCAGGTGCCGGCGCTGCTCGATGCGGGGCATCGCGTCGTCGTGATCGACAGCCGCGGCCACGGCCGCAGCACACGCGATGCACGGCCCTATCGCTACGAACTGATGGCGTCGGACGTGCTTGCCGTCATGGACACGCTGCAACTCGCCAAGGCCGCGATGATCGGCTGGAGCGATGGCGCGTGCGTATCGCTCGTGCTGGCGGCGCTCGCGCCCGAGCGCGTCGCGGGCGTGTTCTTCTTTGGCTGCAACATGGACCCGACCGGGACGAAGCCATTCGTGCCGACGGAGGTGATCGACCGCTGCTTCGGCCGCCATGCGAAGGACTACGCCAGCCTCTCGGCGACGCCGAACGACTTCGATGCATTCGTCTCCGCGGTCAGCGAGATGATGCGCACGCAGCCGAACTATTCGGCGGCCGATCTTGCACGCATCCGCGTGCCGGTCGAGATCGTGCAAAGCGAGCACGACGAGTTCATCAAGCCCGAGCACGCCGATTATCTTGCGCGCAGCATTCCAGGCGCACGGCTGACTGCCCTGCCCGGCGTCAGCCATTTCGCGCCGCTGCAACGGCCGGCGCAGTTCGATCGCGCGCTGCTCGAGTTTTTGCGGCGCATCGCGGGGTAAAACGCAGGCTGAAGCGCCGGCCGGCGCATGGCTAACCGATGGCGTGAAGCCGGCAGGAATCCATGACAAAGCGAGGCCGAAACCCACCCTGGCTCGGCTCAAAGCCGCACACCGTCATTTCAGGCCTAACACAGCCCCCTATTTTTCGCGATACGAAACGATGCCGCGCTTCGTAAAAAATCATGGTGCGTGGCACAAATCAGCCATTTCGCAATGTCGCCCGACGTTGCACATCGCAAAATTAAGATCGCAAATTGTTGTTTTTAAAACATAATTTTTATTAGAAAGAACCGTTTGACGCCTGCTTGCCCAACTAGCCGCTGACGTAGACTCTTTTACAAGAGCACGCGCTTCACGCAGTCGGATTCGGGAAGGCCTAACAGAGCGGTCCGCCCCAATCCCACAGATTGCGAAGAAGCCGTCACGAACCACGGTTTTTTTATTGGCAACTGGGAGACAAAAAATGAAAGGCTTTCGCTTTGGTTCGACGTTGGGAGCGTTCTACATTCTGCCGGGTCAGGACGGTTGGGAGGCCACCTACGGCAACGAAACGCTCGGTGAATTTTCAAGCCCGCAACAGGCCGCCGACGATCTCGCGCGCGGCCTGAACTGCGAGCATCTGTCTGAACTCGACACGTCGCAGCTCGAGTTTCCGGAGCATCTCGCCGATTGGGAAATCGTTCACGTGTAAGGACCAGGAAAGGGTATGACCGACGGTGACGTAGCAGTGCACGCAGAAACGACAATGGCGCTCGAAAGCGCCATTGTCGTATTTGCCACCGTTCTGGCGGCCGGGCTGCGTGCTTACCGCATGGCTTTCGAAGCCATCGTCATGCTCACCGCCTCAGTCGCGCACACGGCTTCGGCCTCAGGCGATCGCATCGACGATCGCGTTCAGCGTCGCGCTCGGGCGCATTGCCTGGCTCGTCAAACCGACATTCGGACGGTAGTAGCCGCCGATGTCCACCGGCTTGCCCTGTGCCGCGCCGAGTTCGGCGACGATCTTCGCCTCGCTGTCGGCCATCGCCTTCGCGACGCCCGCGAACTGCGCCTGCAGCGCCGCGTCCTCGGTTTGCGCGGCCAGTGCTTCGGCCCAGTACATCGCGAGGTAGAAGTGGCTGCCGCGATTGTCGATGCCGCCGACCTTGCGGGCCGGCGACTTGTCGTTGTCGAGGAACTTGCCGGTGGCTTGATCCAGCGTCTTCGCGAGAACCTGCGCCTTCGGGTTGTGGTACGTCGTGCCCAGATGTTCGAGCGACGCCGCCAGCGCGAGGAATTCACCGAGCGAGTCCCAACGCAGGAAGCCTTCTTCGACCAGCTGCTGCACGTGCTTCGGCGCCGAACCGCCCGCGCCGGTTTCGAACATGCCGCCACCGGCCATCAGCGGAACGATGGAGAGCATCTTCGCGCTGGTGCCCAGTTCCATGATCGGGAACAGGTCGGTCAGGTAGTCGCGCAGCACGTTGCCGGTGACCGAGATCGTGTCCTTGCCGGCCCGGATGCGCTCGACCGAGAACTTCGCCGCTTCGACCGGCGTCATCACACGGATGTCGAGACCGTTGGTGTCGTGGTCCTTCAGGTACTGCTCGACCTTCTTGATGATCTGCGCATCGTGCGCGCGCGCCGCGTCGAGCCAGAACACGGCCGGCGTGCCGGTCGCGCGGGCGCGGTTCACCGCGAGCTTGACCCAGTCGCGGATCGGCGCGTCCTTGGTCTGGCACATGCGGAAGATGTCACCCTGCTCGACCGGCTGCTCCAGCAGCACCGCGCCGGCGGCGTCGGTCACGCGGACCACGCCGTTCGCCGGAATCTGGAACGTCTTGTCGTGTGAGCCGTATTCCTCGGCCGCTTGCGCCATCAGGCCGACGTTCGGCACCGTGCCCATCGTGACCGGATCGAACGCGCCGTGCTTCTTGCAGTCCTCGATCACCGCCTGGTAGACGCCCGCGTAGCAGCGGTCCGGAATCACGGCCTTCGCGTCGTGCAGCGCGCCGTCGGCGCCCCACATCTTGCCCGACTCGCGGATCATCGCCGGCATCGACGCGTCGACGATCACGTCGCTCGGCACGTGCAGGCTCGTGATGCCCTTGTCCGAGTTGACCATCGCGAGCGGCGGACGCTGTTCGTACTGCGCCTTGATATCGGCTTCGATCGCCGCGGCCGTTTCGGCCGGCAGATCCTTCAGGCGCGCGTACAGGTCGCCGATACCGTTGTTGGGGTTGAAGCCGACCTTGGCCAGCGCCTCGGCGTGCTTCGCGAGCACGTCCTTATAGAACACCGACACCACCTGACCGAAGATGATCGGGTCCGAGACCTTCATCATCGTGGCCTTCAGGTGCACCGAGAACAGCAGGCCGTTCGCCTTCGCGTCGGCGATTTCCGCCTCGATGAAGCTGCGCAGCGCGTTCTTGCTCAGCACCGACGCGTCGATGATCTCGCCCGCCTGCACCGGCGTCTTTTCCTTCAGGACCGTCGTCGAGCCGTCCGCAGCCGCGAGTTCGATCTTGACGTTGCCGGCTGCCGCCACGAGCGCCGACTTTTCGCTACCGTAGAAATCGCCGCTGCTCATGTGCGCGACGTGCGACTTCGACTCCGCGCTCCAGACGCCCATCTTGTGCGGATGCTTGCGCGCGTAGTTCTTCACCGACAGCGGCGCGCGGCGGTCCGAATTGCCTTCGCGCAGCACCGGGTTCACCGCGCTGCCCTTGATCTTGTCGTAGCGAGCCTTGACGTCCTTCTCGGCGTCGGTCGTCGCGACGTCCGGATACGACGGCAGCTTGTAGCCCTGGTCGCGCAGCTCGGCGATCGCGGCCTTCAGCTGCGGTACCGAGGCGCTGATGTTCGGCAGCTTGATGATGTTCGCTTCCGGGCGCGTGGTGAGTCCGCCGAGCTCCGCCAGATCGTCGGAAGCCTTCTGTTCCGCGCTCAGGTAGTCGGGAAATGCGGCGATGATCCGGCCGGCGAGCGAGATGTCGCGCGTTTCGACGAGCACGTCGGACGAGCGCGTAAACGCCTTGACGATCGGCAGCAGCGAGTACGTTGCCAGAGCGGGCGCTTCGTCGGTCAGGGTGTAGATGATCTTCGGCGGTGTGGACATGATCGATGCTTTGCTAGGAAGTGGTAGACAGAGCGTTGGCGGTGCGGAGCCAGCGCAATCGCGGCGGCGGCTACGGCGCAATGCGACACGACGCAACCCGCGGCCCTCAGTTTGCGGCCAGACCGTGAGTATATGCGTGTTTTCCTCTATCCGGGGCGCGACAAACAGACGGCCGCACCTCGCCCAAAGGGGTCAAGCCCCGCCAGATAAGGCTTTGCGGCCGATTGCCCAAGTCTTTAAACAGATATCTTATAGATGACTTGAAGTTCGGGTTGACCCTCCGTTTATTTGTAAATGCGAATCATATGCATTATGATTTATGAAAATTTCGAACCTGGATCGCTCGTTTCAACCGTTTAGCCAACCTTAACGACTCAAGCGCTTCATCACTTCTCGCAACCACCCGGCCGACTGGAATTCCGCCGCGCAGCGTAGGCGCATGGCGGCGCCACGCTACGCCTACCTAAAACAAACATGCAGAAATCCATCGAATCCGCCCAGCTTGCCGTTATCCGCCGCCCCGCTTCCGCGCGCGGCGCGCGCCGTGCTCCGTCGCGCCTCAGTGCGGGGCTGCTCGTGAGCGCGGGGCTGTCGCTTTCCACGCTGTCGTCAGCGGGTTGGGCGCAGCAGGCTGCGGCGAGCAACGCCGAGGCGACGACACTGCCGGCCGTGAGCGTATCGGCGTCGAAGGATGCGGCCGTCGCGCAGGCCGACACCGTCAGCGCGGGCGCGCTCGGCTCGCGCAAGCAGGTCGACACGCCTTTCTCGACGCGTATCGCCACGAGCGACGACGCCCAGGACCTGTTCGCGACGACGGCCAACGATCTGTTCAGATACGACCCGGCCGTCACCATCAGCAGCGAGAACTCGATCAGCGAAAACTCGACATTCAACGTGCGCGGCATGCCGATCGATACGCTCAACAGCATCAAGGTGGACGGTCAAACCTTCCCGTCCTGGGACACCGACCTCTCGCTCGAACCGTTCGAGCAGGTGGAACTGCTCAAGGGCCTGTCCGGCTTCATGTACGGCTTCGGCTCGCCGGGCGGCATCGTCAACTACGTGCTCAAGCGCCCGACCGACGACCCGTACCGCAGCTTCACGCTCGGCTATCGATCGGCGGGCGTATTCAGCCAGGCCGTCGACGTGGGCGGGCGCTTCGGCAACGACCAGCGCTTCGGCTATCGCCTGAATCTCGCCAACGAATACGGCACCACCGCCGAGCAGGACGGCCACGTGAGCCGCCAGGCGGCGTCGCTCGCCTTCGACTTCCGCATCACGCCGGACCTCGTCTTCAGCGCCGACGCGCTCTATCAGAAGCGCAAGACCGAGGGCACGATCTTCGGCCTGATGTTCGGCGGCGGCCTCGGCATTCCCGACGCGAGCACGATCGGCGGCGCGCTCGCGCAGCCGCAGAACTACTATCAGACCGAGATGGCGTCGTTCGGCGCGGGCCTCGACTATCGTCTGTCGGAGAACTGGCGCGCGAGCGTGAAGTACCGCTTCGCGAAGGAAAACCGCACGAATTCGGACAGCCTGCTCTATGTGACCGACGCCGCCGGCAACTACGCGAATACGCTCTACGCGGCAATGACGCGCTACTTCTATCAGAACGTCGATGCGATGGTGCAGGGCAAGTTCGACACCGGCGGCATCCATCACGAAATCGTGCTCGGCACCGGCTACCAGACGCAGACGAGCGAGTACAGCAACAGCGAAGGCTGGAACGAGGGCTACTTCCTCGGCAACGGCAACCTGTACGCCACGACGCTGCTGAGCAACGACGAAGTGAGCATCGGCGAGGAACTGTACCGCCAGCAGCGCACCACGCAGACCGCCGTCTACGCGAGCGACACCGTGCAGTTCACGCCGCGCCTCTCCGCGCTGCTCGGCGTGCGCTACACGCAGTACCGGCAGAACGTGTACGAGCCGGGCGGCGCGGTCACGTCGCAATACAGCGCGAACCCGGTCACACCGACCTTCGCGCTGATGTTCAAGACCGATCCGTACTCGACGCTGTACGCGAGCTATGTGGAATCGCTCGAACAGGGCGGCGCGGCGTCGAACACGAACCTGAACTATCCGGCGACGTTCGGCCCGCTGCGCAGCAAGCAGTACGAAGTCGGCTTCAAGTCCGATCACAGCCGCTGGGGCGCGAACCTCGCGTTGTTCCGCGTGGATCAGGGCTACAACTACACGAACACCGCGAACGTTTTCGTGCAGGACGGCACGAAGCGCTACACCGGCATCGACGCAAGCGGCTGGCTCGCGCTGACGAGCGAATGGCGCGTGACGGGCGGCGTGATGTGGCTCGACGCGAAGGCCGTCGATATCGACGATCCGGGCATCGAGGGCAAGCGCATTTATGGCGCGCCGCGCTTTACCGCGACGGGGCGCATCGAATACAACCCGGCATATCTGCGGCCGCTCACGCTCGCATTCGGCGGCCGCTATGTCGGCAACCAGGCGGTCGACGCGGCCAACACGCAGTTCGTGCCGGCCTACGCAACGTTCGATCTGAGCGGCCGCTACGAAACGAAGATCGCCGGCAAGGACGTTACGTTTCGCGCCGGCGTGAACAACCTGTTCAACCGCCGTTACTGGACGACCGCGTGGGGCTACTACGTGTCGCCGTCGCCGCAGCGGACGGCGGTCGCGAGCGCGACCTTGCAGTTCTGATTAAGCCCGCGCTTGCTGTGGCGCGGCTTCCGGCGTTTCGCTCGTCGCGGGACGGCGCACGAGCGTCCACAGCAGCGTCGCGCCGATCAGATCGCCGAAACCGAGCGCGACGAAAAACGGCGTGTAGCCGACGCGGGTCACGAACCAGCCCATCGTCATCGTGAACGCGAAGTTGCCCAAGCCCGCGACGAGCGCGGCCATGCCGGTCACGGTGCCGACCTCGCGGCGCGGAAACAGGTCGGCCGACATCGAGATCACGGTGATCGACAGCGTCTGATGCGCGAAGCCGCCGAGGCACAGCAGGAACACCGCCACCGCCGGGCTATGGACGAAGCCGACGCCGGCCATGCCGATCATCAGGAACGCGGCCATCGTGAACGCGATGCGCTTGCCGTTGACGATCGGCACGTCGAAGCGGCGCTTGAGCCACGCCGAGAACGGACCGCCGACCATGCAGCCGAGGTCGGCCGCGACGAACGGCAGCCACGCGGTGAGCGCGATCGCCTTCATATCGAAGCCGCGCGCCTGATAGAGGTACAGCGGCATCCAGTAGACCAGCGTGCCCCACACCGGATCGGCGCAGAAACGCGGCAGCGCGATGCCCCAGAAATTACGCTGCCGGAGGATCTCGAAGACCTTTGGGCCCGAGCCTTTCGCGGCGCGCAAGCTCGACTCCTGGGTCGCGCCGATATACGCCGCCTCTTCCTTCGACAACGCCGGATGACGGTCCGGATGCCGGTAAAGCAGCAGCCACAGCACGGCCCACGCGAGCCCGAGTCCGCCGACGATCAGGAATGCGACATTCCAGCTGTAGTGCAGGATCGACCACGCGATCAGCGGCGGCGCGAGAATCGCGCCCGTCGACGTGCCGAGGTTGAACACGCCCGCGGCCGTGCCGCGCTCGTGCGACGGAAACCAGTACGCCGCCGCGCGCATGCCGCCCGGAATGAACGCGGCTTCGACGAGCCCGAGCATGCCGCGCAGCACGAAGAGCCCGACCCAGCCCGCCGCGAAACCGTGCGCCATGCAGATCAGCGACCACGCGACGCCGCACAGCAGAAAGCCCATGCGCAAGCCGACGCGGTCCATCAGATAACCGGTCAGCGGCGCGCCGATCGGATACATGACGAGAAACGCCCCGGTAATCCAGCCATATTCGTGCGTGGAAATGTTCAGGTGTTGCAGCACCGTCGGCGCGGCCACGCTCAGCGAACTGCGCGCGAGATAGTTGGTGATCGTGCCGAGCGTGAGCAGCCCGATCATCCACCAGCGCAGGCCTTTCACCTTGATAGACTTGGTCATGCCGTTACCTCGTGTCTCCGTGCGTCGCGCGGTTGCAGGCGAACCGCGCGCTTCGTTGGTCGCGGGGCGTGTGCCGCGCGACGCGGCGGCAAGCCGGCGGGCGCGAACGCAATCGACACCGCGACGATTCTCCGGTCGAAACCGGGTGGAATCCGCATAGTCTTTGTCGGCTGGATTGTCGCACGAAGGCGCGGAATGAAGAAAACGTTTTCTTTTTTCTTCGGGCCACCGTAGTGGTAAATCGAGTGCTTTCAGGCGTTTTCCTTACCCTAGCAAAATCCGTGGCACGCGTCATGAATGCTCGATTTCTGTATAGGCAGCGACATCAAAATTCTCGAATTGCGATGTCGAAGCGCGTTTACTCGACCGTTCTCGCTCGCTAGAATTGGAAATCGTTATCCTTCTTCCGCGCCGGGCGCAGGCGACTGCGCCGTTCATCGATAAAGCAAACCGCCCCCATGAAGATCGCCTCCGTCCGCGTCACGCCCATTGCCATCAGCGACCCGCCGCTTCTCAACGCGAGCGGCGTGCATGAACCGTTCGCGCTGCGCTCGATCATCGAGATCGAAGCCGACAACGGTCTGATCGGCCTCGGCGAAACGTATGGCGACAAGCCCGTGCTCGACGGCCTGCTGCAAGTGAAGGACCGCCTGCCCGGACTGAGCCCGTTCGATCTGAACGGCGCGGCGCGCGAAGTGCGCGCGGCCTTGTCGGCGGGCGCGCCGCCAGCGAGCGCGGTCGAGATCGATCTCGCGCCCGGCTCGCAGCTGGACAAGGCGGAGCAGAAGGTCTTCGGCGCCTTCGAAGTCGCGCTGCTCGATCTGCAGGCGCGCTCGCTCGGCGTGCCGCTGCACGAGCTGCTCGGCGGCGCGGTGCGGCGCCGGGTGCCGTTCTCGGCCTATCTGTTCTTCAAGTACGCGAGCGACGTCGATGCCTCGTACCGCCCCGATAGCTGGGGCGAGGCGCTCACGCCCGGGCAGATCGTCGGGCAGGCGCGCACGATGATCGAGCGCTGTGGTTTCGGCAGCATCAAGCTCAAGGCCGGCGCGCTCGACCCCGACATCGAGGTGGCGAGCCTGAAGGCGCTCAAGCGCGCGTTTCCCGATCATCCGTTGCGGATCGATCCGAATGCGAACTGGTCGCTCGATACGTCGATCAGGATCGCCAAACAACTGGAAGGCGATCTCGAGTACTACGAGGACCCGACGCCCGGACTCGAAGGCATGGCGCAGCTGCATCGCGCAACGGGCCTGCCGCTCGCGACCAACATGGTCGTCACGAGCATGGACGAATTCCGCCGCAACGTCGCGCTCGGCGGCGTGCAGATCGTGCTGTCGGATCATCACTACTGGGGCGGCCTGCGCGCCACGCAAACGCTCGCGACGATGTGCGCGACGTTCGGCCTCGGCCTGTCGATGCATTCGAATTCGCATCTCGGCATCAGCCTGATGGCGATGTCGCATCTCGCGGCGGCGGTGCCGAATCTCACCTATGCGTGCGATACGCACTATCCGTGGCAGGAAGACGAAGTGCTCAAGGGCGGCAAGATCGCGATCGAAGGCGGCTGCGTGAGCGTCACCGACGCGCCGGGCCTCGGCGTCGAACTCGATCGGGACGCGTTGGGCGCGCTGCACGAGCGCTATCTGCAATGCGGCATGACGCAGCGCAACGACGCCGCGCAAATGCGCAAGCTGCACCCCGAGTGGATCGCGAAGAAGCCGCGCTATTGAGCCGACGAGATTGCGCTGTCAGCGCGCTCGCGCCGCGCCATCCGGGCACTGCGCGCGCGGCGTTTGCCTTTACGGTGCGGGGCATTGCCGTTAGTATTAAGAAGTTACCGGAAAACGTTATCCCGAGCCGATGAAAAAGAGTGCCACCATTCGCGACGTCGCGGCCGCAGCGGGCGTATCGGTTGCGACCGTGTCGAAGTACATCAATGGGGCACAGCGTTTTACCCCGGTCGTCGAAGCGCGGCTCAAGCAGGCGATCGAACAGCTCGGCTATCGTTCGAACCCGCTCGCCCGCTCGATGATCACCGGGCGGACGCGCACCATCGGCCTCGCGATTCTCGACATCCGCAATCCGCATTTCACCAGCATCGTGAAGGGCGCCAACCGCGTGGCGCTTCAGCACGACTACACGCTGCTGCTCGTCGATACCGAAGAAAGCCAGGAGCGCGAGCAAACGCTGATCGAATCGCTCGCGCAACGCGTCGACGGCATGATCGTCAGTTCGCGCATGCCCGACGATTCCGTGCAATGGCTGCTCGATCTCGGCAAACCGGTCGTGCTGTTCGGGCGCAGCGAGCGCTTTCCGATTTCGAGCGTCGGCACCGATAGCTGCCTCGCGGGCTACATGCTCGCGAATCACCTCGTCAAACTCGGCCACCGGCGAATCGCTTATCTCGGCTTTGGCCGCTCGCGCTGGAACGACGAGCGGATTCGCGGCATCCGCAACTGTCTCGACGCCTTCGGGTTGCCGCTCGACGTTCACGAGGCGCAAGCGCCGTCGCCCGCGGCCGGCGAGCGCATGTGCTCGGGACTGATGCTCGGCCCGCGGCGTCCGGATGCCGTGATCTGCTACAACGATCTGATCGCGCTCGGCTTCATCAAGGAAGCGCGCGGACTGGGCTTCCGGTTGCCGCAGGACGTGTCGGTGGCCGGCTTCGACAACGTGCCGTATGGCGAGTACGCGTCGCCAGCGCTGACCTCGGTGGATTTCCAGAGCGAGAAGATGGGCGAACTCGCGATGACGAAACTGCTCGGCGAACTGCAAGGCAAAGCCGAAGAACACGCCGGCTATTCGATGCTCGATCCGCACCTCGTCTTGCGCGAATCGACGATCAGGCGCGGGCCCGCTGTTGGAACGGACGATAGCGGCACGGACGGGAACAGCCCAATGCGGGAAAGCGCGAGCCGGATGCCGACGACGGAGCGATGAGGGCATGGTCTCTTCATCAGGGCACAAAGCGTGTGCCCGAGCTTTAGACGGCGATGCACGGTGTGTGGCCAGGAGCGCGCAGCCCGATCTGCCGGTGAGTTATCCATGGGCGAAACAAAACGCATGCGGTTCGGCAGCCGCGCTACGGAGCGTTATGCGCAATGCCTCAAAAGACTGTTACGCCCGGCTCGAACGTTACGTAGCACCGGCCGGTACATCGCCCTCGGACAATCTGAAAAACACGCGTTTTACAGATATGAATTGCGCTTTTCGCATGATTCGGCGGTAAATGTTCTTATAAAAGAAGAAATAGAAATATAAATTACGTTTGGCCTGCAACTTGCATTGATGACCTCCATCAATAATCGTTCAACGAGGACATCATGCAAAAATTCGCCGGTCGTACAGCCATCGCTGTCGCGACATCCATGCTTCTCTCACTCTACGGCTGCGGGTCGACTATTCAGACTCCGAACAACCCGCTTGGTAATGGTGGGTTGTCGGGCACCTCGGGCACCTCCGGTACTTCGGGCACCTCGGGCACCTCCGGTACTTCGGGCACTTCGGGCACTTCGGGCACTTCGGGCACTTCGGGCACTTCGGGCACTTCGGGCACTTCGGGCACTTCGGGCACTTCGGGCACTTCGGGCACTTCGGGCACTTCGGGCACTTCGGGCACTTCGGGTACTTCGGGTACTTCGGGTACTTCGGGTACTTCGGGTACTTCGGGTACTTCGGGTACTTCGGGTACTTCGGGTACTTCGGGTACTTCGGGTACTTCGGGTACTTCGGGTACTTCGGGTACTTCGGG